>NZ_DJTF01000143.1:0-67600 GCF_002438125.1 Pseudomonas sp. UBA6315 | reverse complement strand
ATTTGGAGCGGGAAACGAGTCATGCACTAGAGCGCTAAGTCTCTGTTTCCCAATCACTTTCTCCACTGTGGTGATCAGCGAAGAACTCAATTATAGCCTTGTTTTTCGCCCTCGGCAACAAAGTTCATCCAACCACTTCCACCAGCGTCCAAGGATGATCCATCCACCCGTCGTTACGCCTGATGCGTCCAGCTGCTGAGCGGGTTCGCTATCGAACTCCAACTTGCGACGATCATGACTTGCGCTCGCTCCGCAGGCAGCGCGGGGTGGTGTCGCGTGGACTACCTGGCACCTGGACGGCTGTAGGACACAACCGCCGGCATCGGAACACCGCAAGTCCTCATCTTTACATCGCTGCGGCTAACTTCGCCGGAGCGCAACGCGGCGCCAGTGTAGTGGCAGCCAGCCTCAACGAAGGCGTGCAGCAATCCGGTTCATCTGCTCGATCTCCGCGCGCTGGCCATCGGAAATCGCTTGGCATAGGTTGACGAGTTCCGGATCTGAGAGCTGCGCCTCGCGGCACATGAGGATCGCTCCCGAATGGTGCGGGACCATAGACGCGATGAACTGTCGATCGCCGATTCCGGTTTGAGCACGGGTAGCGGCAAAAGAACCGAGTGTGAGAACGGCAAACAAGCCGTACAGCACGAGATTGAGCCGCCGGTTTGGAAACATGCCGGGCATTGTCGCTAGCATGAAGATGCCCATTGGCGCCCACATAGTGACCGCCATGTAGAGCATGTTGAGATTGTTTCTGAAGTCCCTGGCGCCGTCGATCATGCTGAACATTACGAAGTACATGACGACGAGGCCCAACACCATGTTCACCCAGAACTTGGCGTATGGTCGGCCGTGCTTACCCATCTGACCGGATGTGTGATGTTGATGTTCATGGGAATGTTCAGCCATCTCCGTCTCCTATGTGCTGGGGCAACCTGGCAGGGTCACTGGTACTGCGGCAGATACTTTGTCGATATATCAGCATGTGGAGCGATGCATCACTAACCGCTGATTTCCAGTCCCCAACTGGACGTAGGGGCGTCGAACGCTTCAACTCGCTGGTCTTGAACCGTCTGGATATCAGACCATACCAAATCGGTCTTGATGGGCTTTGCGCCACCTATGACGCTGGTACCGTGAGCGCCAATATCGAGCTTGCGTCCTCATCGCTCGATGGGCCGGCAACTGATCGATTCTTGCATATCAAGCAAGACAAGGCCACCTGCGGCGGACGCCAATGGCCTCCTCCGCCTTCGCTTAGGGCATCGCCTCAAGCGTCCGTCGCAGGCCATAACGACACAACAGCCCTTGGGCAAGAAAGGAGCCGGTGATGTAGCGCACCCGAAAGGAGACGAAGACATGCACAAGGACATTTCAACATCAAAGGTGTTCTATCGTCCCATCGAGGCGGCCATCCGATGGGCTGGGTTGCTGCGGTATCTCCCGATGATCCTGGCCACGATCGCGTCACCGCGTGTCCTGCCTCGGTCGCTGAACTGCCCTCGATGGAATGAGTGCCGGCTGCACTCGGAACGTATCTATGACGGCATCCTCAACGGAGAGCTGCCCTACGGCAAGAACGGGATCACGCTCAATGATCCGAACCTGCTCAATTCTCTGGATCTGACTGTTCGCCATGTCGATCTAAAACGCTGGATGCGCACCCACTATCCCGAGCACCGGCCAGGATTTCTGTTCAGCCGTGGCGAACGCATGGCGCATCCTTTCATCACCATGGAAACAGGACAGGCGATCCTCGTGGAGCGGCTGGCCCTTCAGGCCGCGCTTGAACAAGCCCGACGTGAGATGCGAGAACTGCAGGAGCAGCACGACACGCTACTCAAGCAATCCTCGGTGCTGTTGGCATCCAAGCAATGCGAGATCAGCGAACGGGCGGAAACGACCTATCTCAACATCATTGGAGGGATGTTGACGCTGATGCTGAGCCAGTCGCCTTCAGGCGTGCCCTATTCCAGCTTCAAAACGCAGGAGGCCCTTGTCTCTGCATTGGTCGCCCACTACGGCGGCACCATGGGCATCACTGAGCGCACCTTAAACGGAAAGTTCGCCAACGCTAAGAGGTACGTTCGTAGCGCAAGCGCATGAGGTTATCCAGCTTGTATGTGCAATCGCGGAGATTGCATTTGCAATGTCTTTCCGCAGCCAGGTCTATTGAATAGAGGTCACGCCAACAAACGCCACCGAGCGTTCAGGAGTGACCGCCATGTCGCAGACCCCTGTACTCCCGCCGAACGAGCGCCGCATCCTGCGGCTCGATGAAGTCGAAGCGAAGTCCGGCTTCAAACGCGCCCACATCTACAACCTGATGAAGAAGCGCCAGTTCCCTCAGGCGCTGCGCCTGGGCGTGCGCGCTGTCGGCTGGGATTCGATCGAAATCGACCAGTGGATCGCCGAGCGCCTCAACCACCGGACCTGACCCGCTCTCCCGCGGACTTCCCATTCCCAGCCGGAGAGCGCCATGCAGGTCGTGTCCATCATTTCAACGAAGGGCGGCGTCGGCAAGACCACGACGGCCGCCAACCTGGGCGGGCTCGCCGCGGACGCGGGCCTGCGCGTGCTGCTGCTCGATCTCGACGTGCAGCCCACCTTGTCCTCCTACTACGAACTGACCCAGCGCGCGCCGGGCGGCATCTATGAGCTGTTGGCCTTCAACGAGCGCGACCTTGGCCAGCTCGTGTCCCGCACGATCATCGCGGGCCTGGACCTGGTGCTGTCCGACGACCACCGGGGCGAGCTGAACACGTTGTTGCTGCATGCGCCGGATGGCCGCCTGCGGTTGCGGCATCTGCTGCCAGCACTTGCTCCCCTCTACGACCTGGTGCTGATCGACACCCAGGGCGCGCGTTCCGTGCTGCTGGAGATGGCGGTGCTCGCCTCCGATCTCGCGCTGTCGCCCGTCACGCCGGAGATCCTCGCGGCACGCGAGCTGCGGCGCGGCACCATGCAGTTGCTCGAAGACATTGCGCCGTACCGGCACCTGGGCATCGAACCGCCGCCGCTGCACTTGCTCATCAACCGCGTCCACCCGGTGTCCGCCAACGCACGGCTGATCCAGCAGGCCTTGCGCGACCTGTTCCAGGACAGCGCCGGCATCCGCGTGCTCGCCACCGACGTGCCGGCCATAGAAGCGTATCCACGTGCCGCAACGCGCGGCCTGCCGGTGCATCGGGTCGAGCACCGCCAGCCGCCCGGCAGAGTCGCCCCTGCCGCGCTCGACACGATGCGCGCGCTCGCCAGCGAGTTGTTCCCGCAATGGCAGGACCGACTGGCTCAAGTATCCGGCCGCCCGCAGCGACCTCTTGATCCTGGGAGGCCCCATGGCGAACGCACATGAGCTGGCCCGCGGCCACAAGCGGCTGCGCGCCCTGATCGAGTTCGCGGTCGGTGAGGGCTGGCACGTCAAGCGCACGCCGGGCGGGCACCTCAAGTTCACCAAGGCCGGCTGCGCGGCGATCTACACGAGTTCGACAGCGAGTGACCACCGGGCCGAATTGAACGCCCGTGCGCAGATCCGCCGCGCCGAGCGAGAGGCCCGCATGGCGCCGGCCGGCGGTCGTGGGGACTGCGAGGGGTGCGGCCATGGCTGACATGACCTCGCAGGACATGGCAGGCAAGCTGCTCGCGGCCGGCTTCGAGCGCAGCGGCCCAGCGGCTACGGCCTTGAGCGACCCGATCGCGGACACGCCCATGGTCGTGACGCTGGACCAGTTGCGGCCCTACGACCATGACCCGCGCATGAAGCGCAACCCGGCTTACGAGGAAATCAAGGCATCCATCCGCGAGCGCGGCCTGGACGCGGCGCCGGCCATCACGCGCAGGCCCGGCGAGGACCACTACATCATCCGCAACGGCGGCAACACGCGACTGGCGATCCTGCGCGAACTCTGGTCGGAGACCAAGGAAGAACGCTTCTTCCGCATATCGTGCCTGTTCCGACCATGGCCGGAGCGCGGTGAAATCGTCGCGCTGACCGGGCATCTTGCCGAGAACGAACTGCGCGGCGGCCTCACGTTCATCGAGCGCGCGCTCGGCGTCGAGAAAGCACGGGAGTTCTACGAGCAGGAGAGCGGCGCCGCCCTGAGCCAGTCGGAACTGGCCCGCCGCCTGGCGGCCGATGGCTTCCCCGTCCAGCGGTCGCACATCACCCGCATGGCCGACGCGGTGCGCTACCTGCTGCCCGCCATTCCCACTGTGCTCTATGGCGGCCTGGGGCGCCACCAGGTCGAGCGGCTGTCGGTCATGCGCACGGCCTGCAAACGCACCTGGGAGCACTACGCCAAGGACCGTTCGCTGCCGCTGGACTTCGACAGTTTCTTTCAGGAGGTGCTGGCGCAGTTCGACACGCAGGGCGACGAGTTCGCGCCGCAGCGCGTGCAAGACGAGCTGATCGGCCAGATGTCCGAGCTGCTGGGCATCGGCTACGACGTGCTGGCGCTGGACCTGACCGAATCGGAAAGCCGCCACCGGGCGCTGGTCAGTGACCCGACGCCACCTGCGGCGCAGCCGGCGTTGCCTTCGCCCACCGCCGGCACGCCGACTCCGCCGGGCGCAGCATCGTCCATCGCCACGCCTGCAGCGGCGGCCGGTCCTCCACCCGCCAGCCCTCCGGCGTCCGAGCCCACCTTGCGCCACGACGACACGGCGGTTGGCGAAGCGGCCACGGGAAGCCAGCCGGCCGCACCGGGCGATCTGCTTCGCGAGCACATCGTCTCGCCAGCACCGACGACAGAACGGCTCCAATCGATCCAGCGCATGGTCGCCGACCAGTTGGGCGATGCGCTGCCGCCCGACTTCTCGGCGAGCGTGCTGCAGTCCATCCCGGTGCAAGCCGGCGGACTCTATCCGATCTCCGACGTCTGGTACATCGACGCCGGCCTGGACACGCCCGATCGGCTGCGCATCCACATCGCGCAGTTCGCGCGCGAGATCGCCGGGGAGGCAGGCCTGGACGAGTGCATCGAGGATCGCGCCGATGGCATCGGGTTTGCGTGCCGCGCCCGCGGCCAAGCCCCGTCGCCGCTCGGCCGCGCGGTGCTGACGCTGCTCACTTCCCTGACGGGTCAGCCCGTCGCCGAAGCGGGCCTGGACGGCGCGCAGCTCGCCGCCGACCTGCCGACCCTGTTGCACGGCCAGAGCCAAGGCCATGGCAGCGGCGCAAGGCGCTTGAGCGACACGGCGTTGGTCAAGCTCTTTCGGCTGCTGCGCCTCGCCCGGCGTCTGCTGGACCTGGAAGCCGGCACCACGGCGCCCGGGACGTGAGCGAGGGAGGCCGCATGTCCACATCGCATCCGCTCAACCAGGCCGTGATTGCCCAGGCGCTGTATGACCTTCGCAACGGCCAACTGCGCCGCTGCAAGGCCATGGGCTTCGGCGAGGCCGAGCTGGATGCGCTCAAGCACCCCGCGCTGATCAGCGTGCTGGCCAACGCCAGCGTCTCGTGGTGCTCGGTCACGGTCAACCGCGAAGTGCTGCAGCGCCTGCTCAACCAGGCACAGGACGTGGAGAAGGAAATCGCCACGGTCGATCGCATGCTGCGGCTGGGGGCCAGCACGGAGATGGTCAGCCGCTTCTATGGCCTGACCCATCAGGAAGTCGCCCTGCGGCGGGAGATCCTCGGCCTGCCCAAGCGCAAGGGGCGCCACCCCGTCCTGGACGAGACCCAGGACACCGAACTGTGGCGGCAATGGAAAGCCGTGACCAGCAGCAGGAACGTCGATCTGGAGGACGAGACCTCGATTCTCGATGCGGCCATGGACCTGGCCGAGGGCATGTCGCTGCCGCTCTCGGTGGTCTGGGCCGCGATCAGGAACTGGGTCGATCAGGGATTGGGCTAGGCCATGGCCGTGGACGACACCGCCCCACGAGCCCAGCGCCCTGGCCCCATCGCACTCGCCGACCTGTTCGACGCTGCGCTGAAGGACCTCGCGCCCAAGTCCAGCTCTGGCGCTCCCGCGTCCCTGCCTGCTCCAACGCCCACGCCTCCTACGTCCGGCGACGCCTTCCTGTTCAGTGGCAATCGGCACGAGAGCGTGCCGCGGCGGCTGTTCCTCGACCGCCGCCTGACACCGCTGGAGCGCAACGCCTGGCAGGTGTTCCGATTGATGCTCAACGACGATGGCGTCACGGCATTTCCCACCTATGAGCAGTTGCGCCCCTGGCTGGCGTCGATGCCCTGCGCAGGCCAGGCCTCCCATGAGACCGTGGCGCGGGCGCTGACGCTGCTGCGCCTGACGCGCTGGCTGAGCCTCGTGCGACGACGGCGCGACCCCAAGACCGGTCGCATCCTCGGCAACCTCTACGTCCTGCACGACGAACCGCTGACGCCGTTCGAGGCGATGCAACTCGACGCCGACTACCTGGCCCTGGTCAGCCAGTCGCTGGGGCATTCGGCCAAGGCCGTCCAGGTGGTGGGACTCAACACCCTCCAGGAGATCGCGGACGACCCGATGCTGTCCGGACGCACCTTGCCGTCGCGGCTGCAAGTGCTCGCCGAGCGCCTGGCCGACCAGGGCATCACCGCCTCCGAAAGTTATCCACAGGAGGATGCGGTCCACGATTCCGAAGAAGGGCCCGCGAGCCTTCTTCGGAATGGCGATCGCCCATCTTCGGAATCCGAAGCAGGGCCGAAACCCGCGCCAGACGGCGCTCTTCGGAATTCGAAGCAGGACCGTACAGTACGTAGTAGTCGTATTGATGAAGTACGTACTACCGCGCAGGCGCGTGCGCTGGGCGACCTGCAATGGCCCAAGCGCTTCGCGGAACTGAAGGCGGAACAGCAGGCCGGAGCCAAGATGGCGTTGCAGCAGGTGGACGCTGCCCTGCGGCAGGCCGTGCTGGACGAATGGGCCGCACGGTGCGGCAAGCATGGCATCCGCAACCCCGCCGGTTATCTGTTCGGCATCATCCAGCGCGCCATGCGCGGCGAGTTCAATGCCTGGGCCAAGCAGACCGGCCCGGCACCGCCAACACCATCGGCGGCGCGAGCGCCACCAACCGAGCCGCCGCGCAACGTCGTGCCGCCCGAGGTGGCCCGGCAGCACATCGAGCGCCTGCGCGATCTGCTGCGCAAATCCTGAGCACAGGGCTTGTCAAAGCCGTGAAGTAGATCTCCATGGCGGTCGGCAGAAACGGTCCCCTGGGGACGGCTGTGCGGTGAAGCGCCGGGCGACGGCGCGACATGCTGCGCAAAACCTGAGTAGAGCGCATGCAAGACCATGAAGCAGACCTCCATGGCGCTCAACGGAACGGTCCCCTGGGGACGGCTGCGCGGCGAAGGATCGTGTCGAACGGCAGCGCGACGTGCGGTGCAGCACGCATACCGTCAACAACCGAGGACGGGAACGCCGATGTGAGTGCCCATCTGCGGAGCGGTCCCCAGGGGACCGTTGCGCGCTGCGCCGCCAGCGCGCACAGAACCGGGGGTCGGCTCATTTCGGTTTGTTGACTGACTGCCTTCCGCTGCATGCGGATGCTGGCGGCTCCCTGTCCACCAGCGAGCGATCACCATGGCAACCAGCAACGAACCATTGCAACTCAACCTCGGCTCCCTGCGCAGCGCGATGTCGCTGACGCTGCACACCCACCACGCCTCGCGCATCTGGCATGGCCGCGCCGCCGCCGAGGGGCGACCCGGCATCGTCGGCCTGAACGGCTACATCGCCGTGATGAACAAGATGAAGCGCGGCTCGGAGCAGGACGACCCGTACAGCGACTGGTGGATGTTGCGCATCGAGGAAAAGCTCGACCAGACCAGGACCACGTTGCAATCGCTGCGCGAGCAGGTTGACCAGGCACTGGCCGGCGTGCCTGCGGCGTTGAGCCTGGGTGAGAACCTCAACGTGCAGCCGGTGAAGCTCCCCTTGTTCGTGAACGCGCAGCTCGGCTTTGCCGCCGTCTATCTGCTGGCCGACTACGACGACATCGCCCGCAAGCTGATCCTCGCCCACCACACCGCGCTGATCGATCGCTCGACGTTGGAGCGCTGGCTCAACGAAGGTGCCCACGCGCTGCGCAGCCTGTTCAGCCTGGCCCAGCAATACCGCTACTCGGGCTGCACCCGCGACGACTTCGCGGCCAAGAACGCCGCAGCTCGGGCAGCATTGGAGAAGTTCGGCGAACTGCCGCAGGACGTGCTCGAAGGCATGCGCCGCTCGAAGTTTGCGCCGCCCGTCGTGCGCCGTGGTCTGCAACAGCGTGGTGATAGCGCTGCCGCAGCCGCATCTCCCACCGACGAAGGCGCTGCCGCCGATTCGGCCGAGGCCAAGTCCACAGCCGCCGGCGAGGACGAACCGGCATGAGCGACCCGAACCGCGAACCGCGCTACTTCCGTCGTCTGGAACAGCCAGCCTTCATGCGGCTGGAACACGCGGCCTCTCTAAAAGGCCTTTTAAAGCCTTTTAAAGGTAAAGGGGACTTCGAGGCCTGGGCCAGCCAGTGCTTCGCCATGCGCGACGAGTTGATTGCCCTGGCGCAGCGACAGGTGCTGCCACAGGCGTGCGGGCATCCCTTCCACCTGCTTCCCGTCGAGCTGGCCCAGCAGACCACTGGCGCAGGCACGACCTTTCTTCGCTGGCGCAAGCACGATCGATCGGCCATGGGCGTGGCGTTGTGGCAGGAGCTGATGGCGAGCCCCAGCACGCCGGTCAACCTGCTGCACGACCTGCACGAGATCGAACTGCAGCGCGTCATGCTGAACATGCAGATCAGCCTGCTGCACACCCTGGGCAGGCAAGCACAGGAATGCGCCAGCAAGGCCGCGCAGGCGGACAACACCTACCTGCGCCGGCTCGCGTCCGTTCCTGCCGCAGTGCGCGATCGGTGATTGCGCCTGCCATCCGAGCACGCGCCCGAGCCCAACGAGGCACGGGTATTTCAACCACCACGGAGATTCCAACATGAGCACACAATTCATCGGCGAGGGCAACATCGGATCGCCTCCCGAGTACCGCGAATTCCCCAATGGCAACGACGATCCTCGCCGGTTGCTCCGGCTGAACGTGTACTTCGACAACCCCGTCCCCACCAAGGGCGGCGAGTTCGAGGACCGCGGCGGCTTCTGGGCGCCGGTGGAACTCTGGCACCACGACGCCGACCGCTGGCAGCAGCTCTACCAGAAGGGCATGCGGGTGCTGGTCGTCGGCCGCATGGAGCGCGACCCCTGGACGGACAACGAAGATCAGCCGCGTGAGACTTGGCAGGTCAACGCGCGCAGTGTCGGCATCCTGCCGTACCGCATCGAGTCTGTGGCCCTCAGCCCGAAGCCACAGGAGGCAGAGCCGAAGCCCCAGGCCACCCAGGAATCGACGGCGCCGAAAGAGACCAAGCGCAGGAAGTGATCGGGCATGGAGGGCGGCTGCCGCAGTGCTTCGCCGCCCTCCATGCGCTGCGAATTATCCCCAGGGGATAGCTCCACCAACGTCCACCGAGTTCCACGCGCGCTCCCGGAAATCGCGGCTCTCGGCCCGCACACTTCCGGCCACGCACCTTCCCCGCACTCGCCATTTCATCGGCGTGAAAGCGGTCGCTGCCGCATGCGGCTTGTTTGCTGCTGCCAGGGGCTGCGCTCGGCATCCTCGATCCCAGCAACTCCATGAACAACAGGAATCGGGATGGACGGATATGCGGCTGTTCTTGTGCGAGAAGCCCTCCCAGGGCAAAGACATTGGCCGGATTCTCGGCGCCACGCAGCGCGGTGAAGGCTGCCTCAACGGTTCCGGCGTCACGGTCACCTGGTGCATCGGCCATCTCGTGGAGGCGGCGCCGCCCGAGGCCTACGACGAGCAGCTCAAACGATGGTCCGTTGAGCAGTTGCCCATCATTCCCCAGCACTGGCGGGTCGAGGTCAAACCGAAGACCGCCACGCAATTCAAGGTCGTCAAGGCGCTCTTGGCGAAGGCGACTCACCTGGTTATCGCCACCGATGCCGACCGCGAGGGCGAATTGATCGCCCGCGAGATCGTGGAGCTTTGCGGCTACCGCGGCCCCATCGAACGCCTGTGGCTGTCGGCGCTCAACGATGCGTCCATTCGGGCGGCACTGGGCAAGCTGCGGCCTTCGGCCGAGACGCTTTCGATGTACCACTCGGCGCTGGCGCGCTCCCGTGCGGATTGGCTCGTGGGCATGAACCTGAGCCGGCTGTTCACGGTGCTGGGGCGACAGGCGGGTTACGACGGCGTGCTGTCGGTCGGCCGCGTACAGACCCCGACGCTCAAGCTCGTTGTGGACCGCGACCGCGAGATCGCGCGCTTCGTGTCCGTACCATACTGGGCCATCGCCGTGTCCCTGTTCGCAGGCGGTTCGACTTTCGCCGCGCAATGGGTTCCACCCGATGCGTGCACCGACGACGCAGGCCGCTGCCTGCGGCAGCCGGTCGCACAGCAGACCATGCAGCAGATCCGCGCTGCGGGCAGTGCCCACGTCGTGTCGGTGGAGACTGAGCGTGTCCGCGAAGGCCCGCCGCTGCCGTTCGACCTGGGCACCTTGCAGGAAGTGTGTTCCAAGCAGCTTGGGCTGGACGTGCAGGAAACCTTGGAGATTGCCCAAGCCCTGTACGAGACGCACAAGGCCACGACGTACCCCCGCTCGGACTCCGGCTACCTGCCCGAGAGCATGTTTGCCGAAGTGCCCACCGTTCTCGACAGCCTGCTCAAGACCGATCCCTCGCTGCGCTCGATCATGGGCCAGCTCGACCGCTCGCAGCGCTCGCGCGCCTGGAACGATGGCAAGGTCACGGCGCACCACGGCATCATCCCGACGCTCGAACCGGCGAAGCTCTCCGCCATGAGCGAGAAGGAACTGGCCGTGTACAGGCTCATCCGGTCGCATTACCTGGCGCAGTTCCTCCCTCACCACGAGTTCGACCGCACTGTGGCCAAGTTTTCGTGCGGGGGGCAGAACCTGGCGGCCACGGGCAAGCAGGTTGTCATCCCGGGTTGGCGCCAGGTGCTCGCCGAGCCGCAGGCCGAAGACGGTGATGGCGAGGGCGATACTGCGGTCCGCGCCCAGGTGCTGCCCGCGCTGCCGAAACTGTATGAGGGCCTGGCATGCCAGGTGGCCGACGTCGATCTCAAGGCACTCAAGACGCTGCCGCCCAAACCGTACACGCAAGGCGAGTTGGTCAAGTCCATGAAAGGCGTCGCCAAGCTGGTGTCCGATCCCCGCCTGAAGCAGAAGCTCAAGGATACGGTTGGCATCGGCACCGAAGCGACGCGGGCCAACATCATCGGCGGCCTGATCGCTCGCGGCTACCTCGTGAAGAAGGGGCGCGCCATCCGCGCCTCGGATGCGGCTTTCACTTTGATCGATGCCGTGCCTGCGGCGATTGCCGACCCTGGCACCACCGCCGTCTGGGAACAGGCGCTCGACATGATCGAGGCCGGACAGCTCACCCTGGACGTGTTCATCGGCAAGCAGGCCGCGTGGATTTCGCAGTTGATTGCGCAGTACGGCAGCGCCTCCCTGTCCATCAAGGTTCCCCAAGGGCCGGCATGCCCGCAGTGCGGCGCACCCACGCGCCAGCGCAGCGGCAAGAGCGGCCCGTTCTGGTCGTGCAGCCGCTACCCGGACTGCAAAGGCACGCTGCCAGTCGAATCCGGCAGCTCCAAGCGCGGCGCCTCGCGCCCGCGCCGTAGCGGCCGCAAAGGCTCCTGACCGCCCCCGTTCCCCGTGAGCCGTGCCCGCCTTCGGCGGCGTGGCCCCTGTCCCGCACTCCGCCGCATGCCCTGCGGGACGCCCAGCGCGCAACGCCTTCTTGATCCGTGTGCGCGTCCCGCCCAGCCGTCCCCGGCCGCGGGACCTGAAGGTAGCTTCTCTGCGAGCCGCACCACGCGCGTTCTGTTGATCTGCGTTTCTTCCGCCCTCTGCGAAGGGTCTCCCGGTGGCTTGCCAGGCTGCACGAGCCACCGGGAGACCCTTCGTGGTCAGCGGTAATCGGTGCCGGTGCCCGCCGGTGCAAAAACGGGCTCCCTTTGTGCGCGGATGTGCGCCAGACGATGCCGGCCCCAGCCACGACATGGGCCGGGTGTGATTGCTTGATGAGCAGACGGTTCTAGCGACGACCGGGCCTGCCAATCAGCCCACGGGTGGTTCCTCTTTTCTCCCGAGCCGAAGGCCGTTGGGCCTTCGGCGCCATTCTCCTGCCCATCAACGTCCCGGCCCGGCCATTGGCCTGGGCCACACGAACAGGAGAGACGACATGCACCCTCAACCTTGCGCACCGCTGCTGTACGGCAGACGGAGGTCGAGAACGGCATGCCCGCCTATCGCGCGGCCATCGCCAATGGTACGCTCGGCTGCAGCCGAGGCCGTAGCCCAAAGGCTGGACTACCTCTTTTGCAGAGGTAAACCTCGGGATGAACTGGGCGAAAACATGCCTTATGTGCCCGCCTTACGGCGAGCTGTTTCCGATGCTTCGCGCAGGATTTCCCGCCCCCCATTCGCTGCGATTGCGGCCACGATGACGCCCAGCACCAGATCCGGGATGTTCGACCCGAACCCCATCACCAGCACCCCGGACAGCACAATCGCACCATTGACGATGGAGTCGTTGCTGGTAAAGATCGCTGACGCCTTGAAGTTCACATCTTCCCCGCGATGGCGGCGCAGTAGTCTGAGGCACACTAGGTTCAAAGCCGCGTTCAGCGCGGCCATGGCCATCATGGCTGGGCCGACAGGCTCTTCCCCTCCAGCGAAGCGGCGTAGGACTTCCAACAGCAGCAGCGCGGCCAGGCCGATTAGCAAGAAACCCGACAAGCGGGCCGCGCCCACCTTGACCGTTGCCGCACGACCGACGGCATACAGGCTAACCGCATAGACCGACGCATCGGCGAGGTTGTCCAACCCGGCGCCCATCAGCGCCGTAGAGCCAGCCCAGATGCCAAGGGCAATGCCGGCGGCGGACTGCGTCAGGTTGATCAGCAACACAGTCAGAAGAATCTTTCGGTCCTTCGCATCGCTCGCATCTAGGCGGCCCAACTCGTCGTTTTCGTGATTTCTGTGGTTTTCAGCCATGCATTGTTCCTTCCAAATCGATGGATGCTGAAGCCTGTAGCGGCTGGAGAGTCAAGGCGCAGATGCAACGAACTTGCCACAGGGTCTTCCCGGACGCCCTTGACTCTACCGTAGCTAGAAGGTTTTCCAATCCAGTCAGAGCTTTAGGACAGAACAGATGAGCACCAATGCGCCCCCTTCATTGCGACTGTCATCCGGTATGGCTGCTATCCACTGATCCGTGGCGCCACTGCGGTTGTGCTCTTCGGCGAGCTCGCGACCGGCCGGCCGTCTTTTCCGACGGAGCTACTCACAGTGATCGTCGCGCTCGCTTGTGCCGCCTTGCTAGAGGGCGGGCGGCCTTTCCACTCCCCGTTGAGCCAGTAGCGGCGTTCCAAGCTGTGGTTGGCCGTCGGCGCATGGCTCGGCTTCTTGGTCGTGCATCTGGCCTTCCAGCACTCCAATCTGGGATACCGGGTCGGGCCGTTGGGATTGTTGATCGGGGTGGCTGAAGCCCATCGCTGGCATCACAAGCGTGAGCACGAAGACGCCCAAGTCAACTACGGCGATTTCTGGATGCCCGGGGGCCACTTGTTCAGCGCTTTCCGGTCGCAAAAGCACACGCTGGGCGCCAAAGAGTGACACTCAAGAAAGATGGACTTTCCAATGGACTACGGCCCGCAGCTTGTCTATCCCTTCCGGAGCCGGCCAGCAGCGGCAAACGCTTGCGCTGCTGGCTATACGATCTTGCCCACGTCGCATTCTTGCGCGAGTCGGGCCTTGCGGCTTCTTGCGAAGCGATCGCGAGTTGCGTGGCGTGCCCATGAGTCGGGCCGCGTCGTGGCGCACTGCTACCTTGGCCTGCACCTGCACCTGCGCAGCCACGCCGCGATGCTCGGTCTGGCCTGGAGAACCCGTAAGGTGGCGGAGATTGCGGCGCGCAGGTCGTCCGGCTCGCGCTGGCTCCTGTGGGCCACGCCCTCGGTCGCACGCCGTCTCAAAACGTCAGAATCGCGCGCTTTCGCATGATGGAGCGCGGCACGTGGCTCTCAGAACTGGACCCGATCACTTCCAGCACCGATGACACGCTCGAGCTTCAGGCGGGCTCGGCCAAGCTGTTGAGAATGCCGCACTCGCGCGAGGTTCGGGCGCTATCGCAGGAGCGTCGCAGATCCATTAACTCGCGCTCCAAGGCGCGCAATTCCTTCATCTTGGTCCGCACTTGCGCGATATGAGCGTCGACCAGCGCGTTCACCTCGCCGCAGCCCAACTCTGGCCGATCCCGTAAGTTCAGCAGTTGACGGATCTCATCCAGCGTCATGTCCTTCGCCCGGCAGCGGCGGATGAACAGCAAGCGCTGCAAATGGACTTCGTCATAGAGCCTGAAGTTGCCCTCGCTACGTGCAGGCTCGGGCAGCAAGCCTTCTGACTCGTAAAAGCGCACGGTCTGCACCAAGCAATCTGCCTTCTTGCCCAGTTCACCGATCCGCATCATGGTTGCTTCCTATAAAAAACTTGACTCTATATCTACTAGAGGTTTTCTAATGATGGCATCCGGGGAAAACCTTGTCAATGAAGAGCGATCTATGAACAAAGAACCTTCCAGCCCATGCGCCTGCTCCGGCGGCAATGGCCAACAGACGGCGTGCGCCAGTGAGCAGGCCAGCACTGAAACCACCGTTTTCCACGTGAGCAACATGGATTGCCGCAATGAGGAAGCACTGGTGCGGCGAACGCTGGAGGGCATGCCCGGTGTCGAGCGGCTCCTGTTCGATCTTCCGCAGCGTTTGTTGACCATTTCGCACCGCGAAGTCTCGGCCGATGCCTTGGAGCAAGCGCTGAATTCGGTGGGCATGAAGGCTCAGGCTGTCCGAGACGCCGCCGTGTCGACCACCTACCGCATCGAGAACATGGACTGCCCGAGCGAGGAGAAACTCATCCGCTCGCACCTCGGGGCAGTCGAGGGAATTCAGGACCTCGACTTCGACCTCGCTGAGCGCACCCTGTCGGTGAAACACCTCGCTCAGGCACGCGCGCAGATGGAGCAGGTCCTGGCCTCGATCGGCATGCGCGCCAAGGAGCAGACCTTCGGCCACACGGGGCCGATCGAAGCCGCGGCTGTGATCCCATCCTCGGCCCTGCAGCAGCAACCAACCGCTGCCGTTTCCGCGCCGCCGATCGGCGAGCGGGTGACGTACCGGATCGAGAACATGGATTGCCCGACGGAAGAAGCGCTGATCCGCGACCGGCTGGGCAAGCTGCCGGGTGTGACCGCGCTCGACTTCAATCTGATGCAGCGTGTGCTGGGAGTCCAGCACACGCTGGCGACCTCAGCGCCGATCGAGAAGGCGCTTGCTTCCATTGGAATGCAGGCTGCGCGGCAGGACATGCAGACAGCCACCACGGTACTTCGCATCGCGAAGATGGACTGTCCGACCGAGGAAAGTCTGATCCGCGGCAAGCTGCAAGGCATGCCGGGCGTGCAGGGAATGGATTTCAACCTGATGCAGCGCACGCTCACGGTTCGGCACACACCCGACGCGATCAAGCCGGCAGTCGAAGCCATCGAATCGCTGGGCATGGAAGCCGAGGTCCAGAGGACTGATGAGCCGCGCGATGCCCCGGTGGCCGCGCACAAGACCAATTGGTGGCCGATGGCGGTTTCGGGCGTTGCGGCGGTGGCCGCCGAAGGCGTGTACTGGGTCAACGACGGCAATCATTGGGCCGTGATCGTGCTGGCACTGGTTTCGATCTTCACCGGCGGCCTCAGCACCTACAAGAAGGGCTGGATCGCGCTGAAGAACCTCAACCTGAACATGAACGCCCTGATGGCCATCGCGGTCACCGGCGGCATGGCGATCGGCCACTGGCCGGAGGCCGCCATGGTCATGTTCCTGTTCGCGTTGGCGGAAGTGATCGAGGCGAAGTCGCTGGACCGCGCCCGCAACGCCATTCGGGGGCTGATGGACTTGGCGCCCGAGACCGCGACCGTGCGGCAGGCCGATGGCTCATGGACAGAGCTGCCGGCCAAGGAGGTCGCAAAGGGCGCGGTGGTCCGCGTGCGTCCTGGCGAGCGCATCGCACTGGACGGCCTGATCACCTCGGGTCGATCGGCCATCAACCAGGCGCCCATCACCGGCGAGAGCCTGCCCGTCGAGAAGGCCGAAGGTGACCAGGTCTTCGCCGGAACCATCAATGAGACCGGCTCTTTCGAATACAAGGTGACCGCAGGCGCCAGCGACTCGACGCTCGCGCGCATCATCCATGCCGTGGAGTCCGCGCAGGGCAGCCGTGCGCCCACGCAGCGCTTCGTCGACCAGTTCGCCCGCGTCTACACGCCGGCGGTGTTCGCGGTGTCCGTGCTGGTTGCCGTCGTGCCGCCGCTCGCCTTCGGCGGCGCATGGTTTGACTGGGTCTACAAGGCCCTGGTACTGCTGGTGATCGCCTGCCCCTGCGCTCTGGTCATCTCCACGCCGGTCACCATCGTCAGCGGCTTGGCCGCTGCCGCCCGACGCGGCATCCTGATCAAGGGTGGCGTCTACCTGGAGGGCGGGCGCAAGCTCAAGGCGTTGGCCCTGGACAAGACCGGCACACTCACACATGGCAAGCCCGAGCAGACCGACTTCGTGCCGCTGATCGGCGAGGCGCAGGAAGTTGCCGCCTGGGCCGCAAGCCTCGCGGCACGCTCGGACCATCCTGTGTCTCAGGCCATCGCCCGCAAGGCGAACCGTGACGGCATCGCGCTGCACGAGGTCGACGACTTCGCGGCGCTGCCTGGCCGCGGCGTGCGCGGCCGCGTCGCCGGGCGCATGTTGCACATGGGCAACCACAGGCTCGCCCAGGAGCTGGGCCTGAGCGAAGCGACGCTCCAGGCTCGGCTGGAGACCCTGGAGCGCCAAGGCAAGACAGCGATCCTGCTGATGGACGATGCGACCGTGCTCGGCATTTTTGCAGTGGCCGACACCGTGAAGGAAACCAGCCGTGAGGCGGTGGCCGACCTGCAGGCGCTGGGTGTGCGCACGCTGATGCTGACGGGGGACAACCAGCACACGGCCGCGGCCATCGCTGCCCAGGTCGGAATCTCTGAAGCCCGTGGTGACCAACTGCCCGAAGACAAGCTCAAGACCATCGAAAGCCTGGTCGGCGGCGAGGGCCAGGTGGGCATGGTGGGCGACGGCATCAACGATTCGCCCGCGCTCGCCCGTGCCGACATCGGCTTCGCCATGGGCGCGGCCGGCACCGACACCGCGATCGAAACAGCCGACGTCGCCCTGATGGACGACGACCTGCGCAAGATCCCCGCCTTCATCCGGCTGTCGCGTAGCACTGCGGCGATCCTCACGCAGAACATCGTTCTGGCCCTTGGCATCAAGGCGGTGTTCCTTGCGTTGACGTTCACAGGGCATGCCACCATGTGGATGGCTGTGTTCGCTGACATGGGGGCAAGTCTTTTGGTTGTCGTCAATGGGCTGCGCCTCCTGAAGTTCAAGGCGGCATGAACAATGGATGAACCATCTCTTCGCAAGACGCAGTGGTACTCACTCGCGATCGTTATATTCGCCGGCGATCAGGCAGCTAAGAGCTACATTGACGCGACAACTCCCTTGGGTTGGTCGCACGAGGTGGCGTCATTCTTCAACCTAGTTCACGCTCTCAATCCCGGCGCGGCGTTCAGCTTCCTTGCTGGCGCGGGCGGCTGGCAGCGGTGGTTTTTTCTGGCGATCGCGTTCGCAATATCGGCATGGCTCGCATGGCTGCTCTCCCGGCCGCTGCGCAAAACGGAAGGCCTTTCGTACAGCCTCATTCTGGGCGGCGCATTGGGCAACGCGTTCGACCGCGCCACGCGCGGGCACGTTATCGACTACATCGACTTTCACCTGCACGGCTGGCACTGGCCCGCCTTCAACATCGCTGACATGACCATCGTGGGCGGGGCGATCGCGCTGGTGGCCCAGTCGTTCATGAGCGTGGAGAACCCGGCCGCCACAAAGGAGTCCCAGTGACATTGGGACGATCCGGAAATTCGCAATGCACACGGTGCAGGACACCAATCTGAAGAGAACGGCCCCCAGCATGAGCGGCCGCGGCTTGGCCCTCATGCTAGCGCCCACCGCCGCTTTTGCTGCAACGCCCTGTTGCGATGGCGGCGATTGCTGCAACGACGTCGCAATGCCTTGCTGTGAATAAACAGCACGCAAGCCAGTTGACCTGGCAATTATGAAAGTCCATCACGGCGATGCTGGCCTTTTTCGTTCCAATGAGCCGTCACGGAGAGGTGATGATGAAGCTATGCCGGGATCCTGCAAGCTTTAGGACGGTCTTCTTTACCGCATAGCGATATGCTGATGTCACCCGTTCGCCTCGCCTGGCAAGTACAAGTAGTTCGTCGCGGTTTTCTGGCCGTGTCCGCCCGCTTCGCTGGCCCTTTTGCCCCAAACAAGCGCAATCATGCCTGCGTTACCACCAAAGTTCGCCCCCGCCAGTTGCTGTTCCTAAAGGGCATCAAGCTCAACGCCATCGCCGACCGGCCAGCGTATTTCGCATCGCTGCGTGCCCGTCGGGGCCAGCCCATCGTCATCCTCGCAGAGCTGGGACCGGACGAGGCATTCGCCCTGTGGAAGCAGCATGTACTGGGCGACAGGCCTCGCTGACCCAGTTTCGCCTCATCCTCCTGACAGCCCCGCACTTATTGCGGGGCTTTCTTTTTTCCGCGTTCGCCAATCGGGGCTGTTGCAAATGCCGATTTCCGGCTGACGCGGCTCGCCTCGCGCATGAAGCTGCCCGCATGTGTCGCTGATTCGTCAGCACCATGCCAGCAGCCAGAGTTTCCAGGCTGCCGCGGATTCTTTCCGCGCTACCCGCCAGTCCGCCATCGCATCGAGTCTGCGGACGCGCGTCACCCGTGACGCCGATGCTTTTTTCTCAACCGCGTGCGGGAGCTGCCATCCCGTGAGGGACGAGGCCCCGCTTTTTCCAAGGAGCCCGTCCATGTCCCAGCAAGCCTCTTTCGGCCAGTTGGCCTTGATCCATTGCGGCAAGTTCCTGCCGCTCGAAATCCTGCATAGCGCCGCCGGCCACTACATCGGCACGCGCGATACAGAAGGTCCCGTTTCGCGGGAATCCTGCCAGTACTTCCGCAGCTATGCCGCGGCTCAACGTGCCCTCGAAAGAGGCGGCTGGTCCCAGCTCGCCACACCCTGATCCAACTGGAGGAACCACGTCATGAACCAGCTTTTGCCCCAGGAAGTCGTCGATCAGATCATGCGGGAAGAGCAGCATTTCGCCGCCGCGCCCCAAGCCTTCTTCGAGGTCTGGAAGCGCGGCGTCGAGATCGCAGGCCCGCAATGGTTTGGCGACGGCACGCGCGAAGGCCTGAACCAGGCAAAGAGCAAGTGGGATCTGCGTCCCGACATGCTGCGTGCCAACGACGCACTCGGCGTCCTGAGCAGCGGGGAACGCATGTTCCTGTCCGCCATGTTCAGCTTCTACAACGCGCGCGAGGGCGGTGCCATGCTCAAGCGCTGCCACTTCCAAGGACTGTCGGACTTCGATGGTCTCGATCTGCAACGCCGCAAGGTCATCGCCGATCTGTTGGTGAACTACAGCGGTTGGTGAGCCGGTCTGCGGCATACCACCGTCTTTTTGTTCACTGCCCATGAGGGACATGCGTCCACGCGGCCATGTCCCTCGATTTTTCTTCCGTCAGCCTGCGCCGATTGGCCCAAAGCCCTCGATCAGTGCCGCCTGACGCTTTTTCCACTTTCAACCCACCGGGGTTCAATTCCCGGTGGCGGGAATTGGCTCCATTATTCAATCTGGAGAAATTCCATGACCCAGAATCCCAATCCCTTTGTACGCGGCTACTGGAATCTGAGAGTCGTCCGAACGCTGTGCATCTGCTACGGGGACGGAAGCCCGCATGTCTGGCGATCCATCCACACGAGCCAAGCGCATCTTTCCGACAACGACCTGATCTCATCGCCTTGCATCGTCACCAGCGACTTCGCGTTGATCAAAAGCGGCACTGACGCCATCAGCGACGAGCTGATTGCTGAATGTGATGCTGTTGAAGGCATCAACGGCGAAGGCGTGGTGGGCGCCGTGGTCTATGCCATCCATGGCGACGACCTCGACGGCCGCCCGGTCCATGTCGGTGATACCTATTCGGCCGAAGCCGCGCGAGACGTGGTGCAGCGGTTGAGTTTCGAGACCGGCTATTACAGCCGGTGCTGGGAAGTCAGCAGCGCGCACATCTGCCAGGAAACCGGCCAGTACCTCGCCAACCTGGCAGACCTCGCCACGCCGGAGGCTTTTCTGTTCATCGCCTTTCGGGTTCCGTACAGCCCGGCGATTGGCGTCAAGCTGATCTCCACGCCCTGGACAGACAAGAACCTGGAATATGCCGAGGGCATCAGTGCTGAGCAGCTTCGACAGGAGCACCGCGACAAGGGCATGCCTGACGACCTGGCGAACATCCTTGAACTGGCCGGCCAGGCAGATGTGCGCATCCTCATCCTCGATGCCGACGCACCCGCGCTACTGGGCTTGCCACTGGCCGAGACCTAGCAGACACGCGACGCGCAAGCCTTCCCCTTTATCCCCCATATGCCAGCCCGCCTCCCACCAGGAGCCGGGCTGGTTCAATTCCATAGGAGCAATCTCATGTTCCCCGATCTCATCTTGCCCACGCCCGACTTCGAGAATCAGCTTGGAGCCTGCGTCAACGCCATGAGCCAGGACGACGCCATCGGCCAGATCCTGGTGTTCGAGCGCATGAGCGGTACGCTGCACATGCGCCATATCGACAGCGCCGATCTGGTGGACACCGACATTGACGACTACGAAATGGTCGTATTCGACGGTGGCAACACAAGCGGCGACACGTGGAAGCACGTGTTCTTCCCGCGTCAGCGAGAACACTACTTCGTGTACGAAGCCTGACCCCCAAGCCCCTTTCGAGGGGCTTTTTCTCGCCCGCAGCGCTGGAAAGCGGGTGCGATGGGGTGCCGTTTCCTGCAAGCGGGCCGCTTACTCCCGGGCCATTCTTGCCCCATGTTCGTCGGCGTTGCCGACACATGCCCAGGCAGCCAAGACCTTCAAGGCTGCAAGCACGGGAAGCCGTGCTGGTCGATGTTTTCCACGGACGTACCGCGTCCATCCACACCACCCACAAGGGACCTCTCCCTTGCGGGCGGGGAATCCCTTGTTTCTTCCTCAAGGAGATTCCCATGGACCGTTCCCTCATCAAATCCATGATGCCTTCGCTAGTCGCAGGCCACGTGCCCCGCAACGTGCGGTCGTTCAAGTACCGCGTGTTCGACGATCAGCCGCAATCTTCGACATTGGGCTTCGCCGTCGACCCCCAGCCCTTCGACGGGAAGGTAGTCGCCATCACCGACGATGCCATCGTCGTCAAGCTCAAGCCGAGCGAGTTCGCTGTGCTCGATTCCAAGCTGGTGACCACCGTCCCCGACGAAGGCGCCAAGGTGCATGTCCAACCCTACGCACGGCGCCGTTTCGATGGGCTGCGGGCGGACACGCCGGAAGAGCGCACCGAGATGACGTCCGACGGCATTCCCTACACCGTCAAGACGCACATCCTCGGCTCCGCGCCGGCCAAGCTGCCCATTCCCGAGCCGCAGTGCATGGAGCTGGGTCAGCTCATCCAGCAGTTGGAGGAAATGCCGGCGCCCGATGGCTTCCGGCGCATCACCCACATGCTGGTCGATGCGGGTGCCCGGGATTTCACCTGGGTCGATCCGACGCCGTCCAAGATCATCGAGACGCCTCCGGCGATCAGCTTCACGGTCTCGACCGCGAAGTTCGAGGGCCGGGTGACGGTGCTGTACGACCGAGGCGGCGACACCTACGTGGTGGAGCTGCATCGCGACGGCGAATTGGTCGATCGGCATGACGAGGTGTATTTCGACATGCTCGGCGAAGTGCTGGAGCGACTCATCGACGACGGACGTTGGCGCCTGATCGATGTGAGCGTGATCGACGCCAAGGCTACCCGGCAGCGCCAGGCGGTGCCGGCATGACGCCGGAAACTGAATCCTGCCGGTTCTACGGCTGACCCGTGGGTCCCGCCACGAAGTTTCGCCCATGGGCCATGTGCCCACAGGCCCTCCATCCATGCGGATGGAGGGCCTTTTCTCTATTCCACATAGGAGATTTCAACCATGTCACTGCGATTCAAAGGCTCCGACCTGCGCCCCGTGCTGACCGAGGCCATCGCCAGCCAATGCCGCGTCATCCTGGTCAAGGACCAGGGCGTGTACTTCCTCGCCGAGCAGGGAGAGCGCCGCCCGGATGGGCGTGTGAAGCTGCTGGCCTATGCCGTCGGCTGCAACCCGGATACCGACCCGTTCGACGACTGGTGGGAACTGGCGCGCGCCGAACTGGGCGGCGACGACTTCGGGGAGTACTTCGACCCGAAGGACGGCGTATTCACGCGCATCCTGCACACCGAAGACGACCTGATGCTGTCGGCCACCGCCACACATCTGTCGCTGGAGGTGGTGCCTCCCGCATAGCGCGGCAACCGCCACTCGACTCTCGCAGCCCCCCACACCGGGGGCTTTCTTTTGCGCTGAGCCGGGCTGCGTGGACAAAGGGAAACGCGCGGATGCCAATTGATTGCTGTCGCGCGCGCGAGGCCCGGCCATGCTGACCCCATGCCTGCTGACGCTGTCAGCGACATGCCAGGCAACCATCGGTCTTCGAGGTTGCGGCGCAGTTTCCACTGCGTGACCGAGCCAGCTCGCACCGCATCCATCCGCGAGCGGCCACCAGTCCCTGGTGGCGGATGCTTTCGCCTTATCAACCCACCGCGGGGTTACGCACCTTTCCCCGCATGCGTGGGCTCGGTGTGTCTCCGCTTTTCCCTATGGAGATTCACCATGAACACCACTTCCAACGAGAAATCGTATTTCGACCTCCACACCTCGGGCATCGGCTACCTCCAGCGTGTCCGTGAGGTGCCCGTCAGGGGCGGCCGCCGTGCGCAGCCCTTCCTGGCATGCACCATCGCCGCGTTGGTCGGCTCCGCTAAGGACCCCAGCTACCGCTACTTCGACGTCAAGGTCTCGGGTGCCGAGGCCAAGAAGCTCGTTCAGCGCTACATCGGCGTTGACGATCCCAAGCAGCGCCCGCTGGTGCGTTTCCGCCTCGGCGATCTGTGGGGCGATGCGTACATCCGCGACAAGGGTGAGCAGAAAGGCCAGGCCGCCGCGTCCCTCAAGGCGCGACTGCTCAAGGCCGAGCTGATCGACCGGGCCGAACTGGCCTCGATCGAGAAGCATGAACTGGTCACCCACGGCATCGGCTACCTCAACCGTCCGAAGGACGTCACCCCGAAGGATGGCGACCCCTTCCTGTCGTGCTCGATCGCCGCACTGGCCGGCCCCGTCGATGAGCCGGACTATCGGTACATCGACACCATCGTCTCCACCCCTGAAGCCGAGCATCTGGTTCGCCGATGCGTGCAGGCCATCGAAGGGGATCGCAAGGTGCTGATCGCCTTTCGTCTGAACGACATGAAGATCGATCCGTACATCCGCACCAAGGGCGAGCACGCTGGGGAACCGGCCGCAAGCCTGGAATCGACGCTGGTCCACATCGGTCTGATCAAGATCGACGGCACCCAGGTCTATCCGACGAGCCAGGCGCATGCCGAGGCAGCGCCAGCGGAGGACGCACCCGCGTCCGAAGCCGCCAACGCCATCGACACTGCCGCCGACGCCGTTTCCTACCAATCTGCCGAGCCCGCCGAGCGCGAGCCCGAATGTGCAGTCGAGGAGCAGGAGCCGGCATTGGCTGCTTCGTTCTGATCCGGCACGGCCCCTCACGGGGCCTTGCCTTTTTCCTATTCGTCCAAGGAGAACCATCATGGCAGCCACATCGGCACCTACGAGATCAGCCCTACCCATCGTCGTCCCGGGCCAGCTCACGTTGCGGACCATCCGGGGCAAGAACGGCCCGTTCACGGTTGGGCGCCTTTCTACCCCCATCGGCGAGTTCGCGGTTAAAGACGCGGAGTTGGAGCAGTACCCCGAAGGAAAGTACGACGGGGATTTCGTCATTCGCTACATCTTCGCGAAGTCCTATCCGGTCGCGGGCGGCGCGCGGTTTGAAGTGCGCGCAAACCTCGACGGCATGACGCTCAACGGCATCGACAAACTGAGTCGTGATGAGGCCCGCAGCTTCGCCACCCAGGAAGTCGATCCACTCGATGAAGAGCTGGGGACGCAGCCTGCGGAAACGCCGGCCAAGCCCGCCAAGGCCTCCAGACCCGCCAAGCCCGCACCCGTGCAGGCCTCGGCGGACCCGCTGGTCGATACCACGCCCTTCGGTGTGGATGCACCGACGCCCGCTGCGGCGGCTGCCCCTGGCAGCACCGAAGAGGGCGACGTTGCTTTGTTCGGCTTGCTCTGGCCGCTGGGCGATTCCGTGAAATTGGATTCGACCATCGACCGCCGCGCCCTGCGCGCGCAGATCGCCCGCCTGGGCGATCTGGGCTACGCGCTGGACTTCAAAACGCAGGAGTGGAGCCGCCAGGCCGAACTGCAACCTGCGTGATCGCAGACACCGCATGCGCGGTGTTCTTCATCCACCCGCCGGGGCTCTTTCCCTATGCGGGGAGGCCCCCGGCTTTCTTCTGGAGGTCTCCATCATGTCCACCATCGATTGCGATACACCCCGTTCTTCGCTGGGTGAACCCGCGTGGCGAGCTGTTTGCAAGACAGCCGCCGAGCACGCCCAGCGTGGTTGTGGCCTGTCCTGGGACCACTGGGTCACGCTTTTCAGTTCGGAGATCGACGCGCAAGCCAGTCGATTGCCGGAAGAGCAACGCGCACAGGCGCTGCAGATCGCACAGGAATGGGGCTACGCCACACCGGCCGAAAGGCAGGAAACCCAGGACTGGAACGCCGAAAACGGCTACTGCTCGCACGGAATCGAACTGGGTTATTGCCCGTCCGGTTGCGATTCGGACTATTGAGGTCCGGCACACGTCATCGCCGCTTGCGCGGCTTTTCTCCACCCCTTGGGGCAGCACCTGCCTCAGGGGCGGTGCTGTTTCCGATTCACCGAGGACATCACCATGAGTCGGCACTACTTCGACACCGTTCACAAGGGCTTTCCCATCACCGTCGTACTGGGCTGGGACCGGCCGGCAAATTACTTCTTCCTATTCATCGAAAAGCCGGCCGAGCTGATCGACGATACCGCGAAGGTCGAGAGCGACGACTTCTTGTACAGCAACCTGCACGAGAGCGACCCGTTCAACCACTACCTGGACTACTACCGAGTGGTCCTGCGCCATTTCCACATCGACGTGCCCGAAAGCATGTTCACCGAAGTCCAACAGGACTGCGAGGGCAACGTTGGCAACCGTGTAGTCAAGCATCAGGCCGACGGCTCGTTCACCGAACAGACGTTCTGAACGCCCAAGCGGATCGAACACCTTATCCGCATTCCTTCATCCCTAACGGGGCATTCGCTGCCCCTGCGGGCGGTGCTGCCCCTCATTTCATCGAGGACACCACCATGCACGCACACACTTCATCCACCACGCTGTTCCACATCGACGAATGCCCGGACGTTATGGCCGACGCTTGCGTCGGCGATGACCAGGGCAACCTGATCTTCCTGTCCATCTGGGCGCGCGACACCGCCGTCCAGCAGTTCCTTGCACGCCTGACCCTCGGGCGCGACGAGCAGGGACTGGACCAGTTCCACGTCATCACCGACCAGGGCGGCAGCGTCCCGGTATTCATCGGCAACGTCGATCGCCTGGAAAAGCGCATCACGCGCGCCTACCGGCGAACGCTGTTCGGTTCGCTGTCCAACGTGTGGCTGTTCGACCGGCGCTGCGTCAAGCCCGACAAGGCCAACGCCAGCGCATTGGCACTGCTGCCACGTGACAGCGCCCACCGGCTTGACCGCCTGTGGATGCTGGTGCGGGACACCTGCCCGTTGCCGCTGCTCGACCACTGGCGCGAGACCGTGCTGGAACTGCTGCAAAGCCGCGAGATGCTGGCCCGCCTTCCGTCCGCCCTCGGGCCGCTGGAAGGCCATCGGCTCGCCATCGACGTGCCGGCGCTGAGCTTGGCGCTGGGCTCCCTGATCCGCAGTGACGCGCTCACCGCCTATCCCTATCCGGCCAAGATTTGGACGCCGGAAGCGGTGGCGGCTTGACCCACCCTCGGAGGCACGCCTTGGCGTGCTTCCGTCATTCATCCCCGCCAACCAGGAGACTTCCATGGCTCTCATGTTCCCGCGGCTCGCCCGCAATTTCGCCAAAAATGGGTACTACCCGACCGACGAACCCACGCTCGAAAGAGCCCTCAACGCACTGATGCCCAGCGACGGGCCGATGTGCATCCTCGATCCCTGCGCCGGTGAAGGCGTGGCAATCGCCGAAGCCTCTCATGCCCTCGGGCGCGAACAGGCCAAGGCGTTCGCCGTCGAATTCGACGCCGAGCGGGCGCGCCATGCCCGCGGCCTGGTCGATCACTGCCTGCACGCGGACCTGATGGACACGATGATCTCCAAGCAGTCCTTCGGACTACTGTGGCTGAATCCACCGTATGGCGACCTGTCCAAGGACGTCAACGGCAACATCGGCTATCAGGGCCAGGGCCGTGCCCGCCTCGAAAAGCTGTTCTATCAGCGTTCGCTGTCGCTGTTGCAATACAGCGGCGTGCTGGTCTTCATCGTCCCCGGCTACGTGCTCGACGCGGAGCTGGTCGGCTGGTTGACGCGCCACTACACCGATCTGCGTATCTACCGAGCGGTGGAAACGCAGTTCAAGCAGGTGGTGATCTTCGGCCGCCGGGTCCGTCAGCGGGAGCTGGCACCCGATGGCGTCAAGGCCGTGCGCAATCTGCTGCTGCAGGTTGGGCTTGGCGAAGTCGAAGCCGAGGAACTGCCGAGCGAATGGCCGTTCCTGCCGTACATCGTCCCCGCCAGTCCGGCCGAGCCGGAGCATTTCTTCCGCGTGACGATGGAGCCCGAACAGTTCGCCGACGAGGTTGGCCGGCTGCAAGGCCTTTGGCCGTCGCTGGACACGCACTTGGGGACCGCGCAGCAGTCGCTGCGTCCACCGGCGCGGGCCTTGTCCCACTGGCATCTCGCCCTGGCTCTGGCCGCGGGCGCGATCTCCGGCGTCGTGCGCTCCCAGACGGGGCGCGTGCTCGTCGTCAAAGGTGACACCCACAAGGACAAGACGCTCCAGCGGGAATTCACCGAACGCGAAGACGGCTCCATCGCCGAGACACGCATCCTCACCGACAAGTTTGTGCCCGTTATCCGCGCGTGGGACATGACGCCTGGCTCCCCGACAAGGGGCGAGGTGCTGACCATTCGCTGATCCACCGGACGCGCTGCCGTCCTGCTGTACCACATCGAAGGAGAAACACCATGTTCCCCAATCCGTTCAAGCGGCCTGCGCCGCGCAAGCAACCCTTGTTCGCACCGAGTACGTTGAAGTTGAGCGAGAAGGTGCATTGGCTGGCTCGGCGAGGCCTGATCGACCCCTTGGCCTATGTCCAGCGCCATGTGCGCGGGGACTGGGGCGAGATCGATGAGGCCACCCGCCAAGCCAACGACGTCGCAATCCAACAGGACAACCTGATGATCTCCCAGTACCGGATCACGCCGGAACTGGTGTTGCTCGTGAAGACCAGCGAAGACCACCAGACCACGGTGGTCCAGCTTCCCGAAGAGCGCGACCTGATCTGAAGGCGCCGCCTCGTCATCCCATCCACTTGACGGAGCCACTTCACTCCGCCAGGGGTGTCGTGGCTCAATAGCCTTTCAAGGAGGAGCCCATGGCATCGCATCGCATCGAAACCTACTGCCAGAGGCTGGCGTTCCCCATCGGGGCGCTCATCTTCAGCCGAGGCATTGATCGCCTTGTCCGCGCGGGTCGCCTGGACCCGATTCCGTACTTCAGGCGCCACACCCGTGGCGACTGGGGTGACGTCAACGTCTGCCAATGGCACGCCAACGGCGTTGCACTTCAATCGGGCGCGTCGCTGGAATCGCACTATGTGATCCACCCGGGACTCGCCATTCGCATCATCACCGATGCGGGGCGCAGCGTCACTGCCATCGTGCTGCCGTCCGAAGACTGAGCACGGTTCACCCGCAGGCCACTCAGGCTAGCATCTTCAACCACCTTCGGCCGCGCGCCGATTTCCTTCCCACCACGGGGCATGCCATTGCCCCGCTGGGGGTGGTGCATGCCCCATTTTTCATTGGAGCATCACAATGTCCTTCGATCTCGAAACCACTGCCGCTGACGCCGCGCCCGTACAGGGCGAACTGCTCGACGCGGAATCATCCCCTCTGACCCTGAGCCTTCAGGATTTCGTCGGCGAGTTCGGCGACGAACTGCTCGACGCCCTCAACAGCGCCAACCCGCCTGTCTATACCGGCCAACCGCAGGCGCACCGGCAGCTCATCGTCGCCAGCCTCAAACGCAAGCTGTTCCCGGCCCAGGCCGAAGTCGTCCACGCCGCCGCCGAGCTGCTGATCGACCGTGGCGAACGCGCCGCGATCGTCAATGGCGAGATGGGCTGTGGTAAGACGACCGTTGGCATCGCCGCGGCCGCCGTGCTCAACGCCGAAGGCTACCGCCGCACTCTGGTCCTGTCGCCACCGCACTTGGTTTACAAGTGGCGGCGGGAGATCCAGGAGACGGTGGCCGGCGCCAAGGTATGGGTGCTCAATGGGCCGGATACGCTCGTCAAGCTCCTCAAGCTGCGTGAGCAGTTGGGCGTGCAGCCCACGGGCCAGGAGTTCTTCGTCCTGGGGCGCGTCAGGATGCGGATGGGTTTCCACTGGAAGCCCGTCTTCACCCAGCGGCGCACCCGCCACGGCGACGTGGCGGCCTGCCCGGACTGCGGCACGGTCATCACCGACCTCGACGGCGAGCCGGTCAACCCGGTCGCGCTCGAAGCCGAGGAGTACCGCAGGAAGTGCAGCCATTGCGCTGCGCCCCTGTGGACGCTGATCCGCCCGCGCAGCCTGTCCGGCAGCGACCAGTCCTCGGCCGTCCTCAAAGCCCTGAAGCGCATCCCGACCATCGGGGAAGTCACTGCGCAGAAGCTGATGCAGAAGTTCGGTGACGGCTTCCTGGCCTCGATGCTGGGCGACAACATCCACGAGTTCATCAACCTCATGGATGGCAACGGCGAGCTGGTGTTTTCCGACCGTCAAGCCACGCGCATGGAACGTGCGATGGCCAACATGGAGTTCGGCTTTGGCGAGGGCGGTTATCAACCCTCGGAGTTCATCAAGAGGTACTTGCCGCAAGGTACGTTCGACCTGCTCATCGCTGATGAAGCGCATGAGTACAAGAACGGGGGCAGTGCCCAGGGCCAGGCCATGGGCGTGCTGGCGGCGAAGGCTCGCAAGACCTTGCTGCTGACTGGCACGCTGATGGGCGGCTACGGTGATGATCTTTTTCACCTGCTGTTCCGAGCCCTTCCGGGGCGGATGATCGAAGACGGCTACCGCCCGACCACGAGCGGCAGCATGACCTCGGCTGCGATGGCGTTCATGCGCGATCACGGGGTGTTGAAGGACATCTACTCCGAGAGCACCGGCACGGCGCACAAGACGGCCAAGGGCACCAAGGTATCGGTGCGCACGGTCAAGGCCCCGGGCTTCGGCCCCAAGGGCGTCTTGCGCTGCATCCTGCCATTCACGATCTTCCTCAAGCTCAAGGACATCGGCGGCAACGTCCTGCCGCCGTATGACGAGGAGTTCCGTGAAGTCGCGATGGACACGGCGCAAGCCGCGGCCTACCGCGATCTGGCGGGTCGGCTGACCGCCGAGCTGAAACAGGCTCTGGCGCGACGCGATACGACCTTGCTGGGTGTGGTCCTCAACGTGCTGCTGGCCTGGCCGGATTGCTGCTTCCGGTCGGAGACCGTGGTGCATCCGCGCACGCGCAACACCTTGGCGTTTGTCCCGGCTCAGTTCAACGAGTTCGAGATCAGCCCCAAGGAGCGTGAGCTGATCGACATCTGCAAAGAGGAGAAGGCGCAGGGCCGCAAGGTCCTGGCCTACACGGTCTATACCGGCACGCGCGACACCACGTCGCGCCTGAAGGTGTTGCTGGAGCAGGAAGGCTTCAAGGTGGCGGTGCTGCGCGCGAGCGTGGATGCCAGCCGCCGCGAAGACTGGATCGCCGAGCAACTGGACCGTGGCATCGACGTGCTCATCACCAACCCCGAGTTGGTCAAGACGGGGCTGGACCTGTTGGAGTTCCCGACGATCGTGTTCATGCAGTCGGGCTACAACGTGTACTCGCTCCAGCAGGCGGCACGCCGCTCCTGGCGCATCGGGCAGAAGCAGCCCGTGCGTGTGATCTACCTCGGCTACGCCGGTTCCTCGCAGATGACCTGCCTGGAGCTGATGGCCAAGAAGATCATGGTCTCGCAGTCCACCTCGGGCGACGTGCCCGAATCCGGGCTCGATGTCCTGAACCAGGACGGTGATTCCGTCGAGGTCGCACTGGCCCGGCAGCTTGTCGCCGCATGACACGTTCCACTTACGGCCCTTCGGGGCCGTTTTTTTTGCCGCTCCCGGTAAATCGGACGCTGCCTGGTTCGCATTGTTTGCTGCCGCTCGCGGCCTGAGCGGCGATGGTGAGGGCTGGATGTTTCAGGACGCCGAGCTATGTGCCCCTCTCCACCGTGGTTTCACTATCCCGAACGCCGCCTTCTGGCGGGATTTCTCGGCCTGCTGTGGTCGGTGCTGGCCGGTGGCTGCGCGACGACGACTGCGCCGGTCGCGCCCGACACCATCGCGGAAGTCTTGGCCGCGCCTGAACCCGAGGCTTCCGAGTACATCCCGGTCGTGCGCTACGCCCGCTACACACTGGTCGAACTGGCACCCATGGCGGCGCAGCGCGACCTGTTGTTGCAGACCATCGACGTGTCCATGCCCGAGGATGCCCGCGCCACGGTCGGGGATGGGCTTCGGCACGTGCTCAAACGCAGCGGCTATGGCCTGTGCCAGACCGCGCATGCCGTGATCGAGCTGTACGCGCTGCCGTTGCCGGCGGTACACCTGCACCTCGGCCCCATGACCTTGCGCGATGCGCTGCTCACGCTGGCTGGCCCGGCCTGGGAACTGCACGCGGATGACCGCGCACGGCAAATCTGCTTCGAGCGGCCCGGCGATCGCGCGGTCGCCGAGTCCCCATCCGAGCCACCCGCCACCGAGGCGGTGCAGACGTTCCCGCTGGCACCCATGGTTTCGGGAGGCCAGCCATGAACGCCCCGCAACCTGCCCAGCGATCGACCGCCGCCGTGGTGGTGCAGAGCCTGATGTGGCTCTGGTTGATCTTCCTCAGCGTCTTGGCGGCCCTGGGCTACCAGGCCCTCAGCGACCAGGCCGACCAGGAGCGGCTGGATTCCCGCCTGCAACGCCTGGAAGCGCAGGCAACTGGCTTGGCCGAGACGATCGAGGCCATCCAGCAGCGCCCGGCCGTCGCGACGGACGCTGACCTCAAAGACACCCGCCAGATTCTGGAAGCACGCGCGGCCCAGGTCGAGAAATCTCTCAGTGGCTACGCAGCGGCCGACGACCTCCAGGCGCTGCGCGCGGAGGTCGAGCAGATCAAGGCGCGCCAAGCCGCCGCGCGTGCCACCGCACCCGCCCAGCGGCGCGCATCGCGCACGTCCGCCGCCTCCAAGACCGAGCTGCCGCCGCTGCCATTCCGCGTCGTCGGCGCCGAACTGCGCGCCGGCCAGCGCAGCGTGTCCGTCGCGCCGAGCATCGGGGACTTCACGCCCGCCCAACTTCAGGTGCTGCTGCCCGGGGATGCGGTCGGCCCGTGGCGCCTGCAGGCGATCGAGGGCAACACCGCAGTGTTCCAGGCCGGCAACCAGACCCGCCGCGTGGCGATTCCCTGACCGGAGCACCCCATGAAGCCGTCGATCCTCCTTTTCGCGGTCCTGGTGGCGTCGTCGCAATGGCCCGCCTGGGCGCAGCAGCCCGCAACGACCTCGGCGCGCAACGCACAGAGCCAGGAGCGCCCGCTGGCCGCCCGCGTGCTGGACGACCGGGTGGCAACCGAATGGGGCTTGCAGCCACAAGAATGGGCACGCTACCGCGAGCTGATGGATGGGCCGCTGGGTATCTACTCGCCCAACCTGGACCCGCTGTCCGCCCTGGGCATCGAAGCTCGCACGGACGAAGAACGGCGCCGCTATGCGGAACTGCAGGTGCAGGTGGAAGCGCGCCGCGTCGAGAAGCTGCTCGCCTACCAGCGCGCCTACGACGAGGCCTGGCAGCGCCTGAATCCGGGGATGCAGCGCGTGAACCTGCCCGACGACAAGCCGGGCGCCGGCCCATCCAGCAGTCCCTTGCGCGGCAGCGGCCGCATGGCGGTGTTCGTCAAGGACGGCTGCGCAGCCTGCGGACAGCTCGTGCAGCGCCTGCAATCCTCGGGCGCGGAGTTCGACCTGTACATGGTGGGCAGCCGCCAGGATGACGCGCGCATCCGCGACTGGGCCAAGCGCGCGCAGATCGACCCGGCGCGCGTGCGCGCCGGCAGCATCACGCTCAACCACGACGGCGGCCGCTGGCTGTCACTGGGCCTGCCCGGCGATCTGCCCGCCGCCGTGCGCGAAGTGAACGGCCAATGGCAGCGCCAGCCGTAGCCATGCCCCTGCGCGCACTGGTGCTCACTGCCGGCCTGTATGCCGTTGCCGCCCTGGCCCAGGAGGTTCCGCCACCGGCTTACCAGCTTGCCGCCCAGCGCGCAGGCATCCCCTCGACCGTGCTCTACGCCGTGGCCTTGCAGGAGAGCGGCATCCGGCGCAACGGGCGCCTGGTGCCGTGGCCGTGGTCCCTCAACGTCGCCGGCCAGTCGCGCCGCTTCGCCACGCGCGCCGACGCCTGCGCTGGCCTGCAGCAGGCGATGCGCGCCACGCCGCACACGCGCATTGATGCGGGCCTGGGCCAGATCAACCTCGGCTACCACAAGCACCGCTTTACCGGCGCGTGCGACCTGCTGGATCCGTATCGCAACCTGGCCGTTGCCGCCGAGATCCTGAAGGAGCAGCACACCCCCGGCGAGGACTGGCTGCTGGCGATCGGCCGCTACCACCGCCCCGCAGGCGGCGAGCCCGCCGCCCGCTATCGGCGCAGCGTGTCGCGCCACCTTGCCCGCGTGCAGGGCACGCGACCAGCCGCCGCGGTCCTCGCGGCGCGCCAGGAGACCTCCCCATGACGAAACCCCATCCCGCCCATCTCGCGTTCACGGGCCTACTCATGCTGCTGTCAGGCCTGCCGCTGGCCTCGCGTGCCGGCGAGCCACTGATCGTTGTCGAGGACCGTGGCGGCACGTCGGCATTGCCGTACTACGAAGCCCTGAATCTCCAGCCGCGCGCCAACGCACCGGCGCGGCCGTCCATCCCGACGCCCCAGGTTCCTGCCACACGGGCGGACGAAGCCGCGATGCTGCCGGTGCGCAGCGCCAAGCTCACGCCCGGCACCGTCGCGCGACGGGTGATCGAAGCGCCCGGCCTGCGGCCGTTCGTGGTCATCGGCGACGACGAGGCTTCCCGGGCCTGGTTGCAGCGCCGCGCCGCCGCTTTGCGCGAACGTGGCGCGGTCGGCCTGGTCGTCAACGTCGAGACCGCGCAGGGCCTGGCGCGGCTGCGCGCCCTGGTGCCGGGCGTGCCGCTCGCGCCCGTGGCCGGCGACGACCTGGCCGATCGCCTGGGCCTGCGGCACTACCCGGCGCTGATCACGGCCACCGGCATCGAGCAATGAAGCCATGTCGGGCAAACAGCCGGTCGAGGTTCTGCTACGCCCAGCGGTGGAGCTATACACCGTCGCGGCGTGTGCAGGCGCCGCGTTTCTGTGCCTGGTGGCCCCATGGTCGCTCGCGCTGAGCCCGGCCATGGGCATCGGCAGCGCCTTGGCGTTCGGCGCCTACGGCGCGATCCGCTACCGCGATGCCCGCATCATCCTGCGCTACCGGCGCAACATCCGCCGTCTGCCGCGTTACGTGATGACCAGCAAGGACGTGCCGGTCAGCCAGCAGCGCCTATTCGTGGGGCGCGGCTTTCTCTGGGAGCAGAAGCACACGCATCGGCTGATGCAGACGTACCGGCCCGAGTTCCGCCGCTACGTCGAGCCGACGCCGGCCTACCGGCTGACCAGGCGCCTGGAGGAACGGCTGGAGTTCGCGCCATTGCCGCTCTCGCGCCTGCCGAAGCTCACCGGCTGGGACGCGCCTTTCAACCCCGTGCGCCCGTTGCCGCCTGTCGGCGGCCTGCCAAGGCTGCACGGCATCGAGCCCGACGAAGTGGACGTCAGCCTGCCGCTGGGCGAGCGCGTCGGGCACTCGCTGGTGCTGGGCACCACGCGGGTGGGCAAGACGCGCCTGGCCGAGTTGTTCGTCACGCAGGACATCCGCCGCAGGAATGCTGCCGGCGAGCATGAGGTCGTCATCGTCATCGACCCCAAGGGGGATGCCGATCTCTTGAAACGGATGTACGTCGAAGCCCAGCGCGCTGGCCGCGAAGGCGAGTTCTACATCTTCCACTTGGGCTGGCCGGAAATCAGCGCCCGCTACAACGCCGTGGGCCGCTTCGGTCGGATCTCGGAAGTGGCGACACGCATCGCGGGGCAGCTCTCCGGCGAAGGCAACAGCGCGGCGTTCCGCGAGTTCGCATGGCGCTTCGTGAACATCATCGCCCGCGCCCTGGTGGAACTGGGGCAGCGCCCGGACTACATGCTGATCCAGCGCCACGTCATCAACATCGACGCGCTGTTCATTGAGTACGCCCAGCACTACTTTGCCAAGACGGAGCCCAAGGCCTGGGAGGTGATCGTCCAGATCGAGGCCAAGCTCAACGAGAAGAACATCCCAAGGAACATGATCGGGCGCGAGAAGCGTGTGGTGGCGCTGGAGCAATACCTCTCCCAGGCGCGCAACTACGACCCTGTGCTCGATGGCCTGCGCTCGGCGGTGCGCTACGACAAGACCTACTTCGACAAGATCGTTGCATCGCTGCTGCCGCTGCTGGAAAAGCTCACGAGCGGCAAGATCGCCCAGCTCCTGGCGCCGAACTACTCCGACCTGGCCGACCCGCGCCCGATCTTCGACTGGATGCAGGTCATCCGAAAGCGGGCCATCGTCTATGTGGGTCTGGATGCGTTGTCTGACGCCGAGGTCGCCGCAGCGGTCGGCAATTCGATGTTCTCTGACCTGGTTTCGGTGGCCGGACACATCTACAAGCACGGAATCGACGATGGCCTGCCCGGCGCAGTGGCTGGCGCTCGCGTGCCGATCAACGTGCACGCGGACGAATTCAATGAACTGATGGGCGATGAATTCATCCCGCTCATCAACAAGGGCGGCGGTGCCGGCCTGCAAGTCACGGCGTACACGCAGACGCTCTCGGACATCGAGGCCCGCATCGGAAATCGCGCGAAGGCCGGCCAAGTGATCGGGAATTTCAACAATTTATTCATGTTGCGCGTGCGCGAGACGGCCACCGCGGAACTGCTGACGAGGCAGTTGCCGAAGGTCGAGGTCTATACAACCACCATCGTCTCGGGCGCGACGGACAGCTCAGACATCCGCGGCGCGACGGATTTCACGTCGAACACCCAGGACCGCATCAGCATGGCCAGCGTGCCGATGATCGAGCCGTCACACGTCGTCGGCCTGCCCAAGGGCCAGTGCTTCGCGCTGCTGCAGGGCGGCCAGCTCTGGAAGGTGCGTATGCCGCTGCCGGCGCCGGACCCGGATGAAGTGATGCCGGCGGACCTGCAGCAACTGGCCGGGTACATGCGCCAGAGCTACAGCGAGGCCACGCAGTGGTGGGAGTTCACCAGCTCGTCGGCCTTGCAGGATGCGGCCTTGCCCGACGACCTGCTGGACGATGCCGCTGCGGCCGAGCCCGGCGCGGTGGCCACCGGCGCCGACGATGGCGCGGGCAACGAGGCCGTGCCATGAAGGATGCCGCCTCGACCGCGCAGCGGGAGCAGAACCATCGCCAAGGCTTGATCGTCGGCACCATCACCTTACCGTTCCGGCTGCTCGGGGTGCTCATTGGCTCGCTGCTGTTCTCGATCGTGGTGGAGTGCGCCGGCATGCACCTGTTCTGGAAGGACCAGGGCTGGCGCCACTCCCAGCAGATGCTGCGGTACGAACTCGGGCACCTGTCCAACCACTTCACGCGCAGCGTGGTGGTACAGGAGCCCGGGCGCACGGCGCACGAGTTGGTGGATACCGGGTACGAGTGGGTGTTCGTGCGCTCGGGGTTGCTGGAGCGCATGAGCCAGACCGCCGAGCGCGTCCGCGCGCCCAGCCACGGGCAGAGCCGCAACTTCCGCTACTACATCAGCCAAGTCTATGTCTGGGCCGAAAGCTACCTGATCGCTGCGGCCTTCACGACGCTCACCTTCCTGGTGCGCCTGCTGGTCCTGTTGCTCACGTTGCCGCTTATCTTCACCGCGGCATTCGTTGGGCTGATCGATGGCCTGGTGCGGCGGGATGTGCGCCGGTTCGGTGCGGGCCGGGAATCGGGCTTCATCTACCACCGTGCGAAGGCGAGCCTGATGCCGTTGGCCGTGCTGCCCTGGGTTACTTATCTCGCCCTGCCCATATCGCTACATCCACTCGTTATCTTGTTGCCCAGCGCAGCGTTGCTAGGCATGGCAGTCAGCCTGACCGCAGGCAGCTTCAAGAAGTACTTGTGACGTGACAGGGGCGGCACAGCTCTGCCAAGACGTGTGTCGCTCATCGATTCTGGAGGACATCAAGAGCAGCATCTAACGCCGTAACCGCTTCTACCACCGTTCTTACCGTCGTCCGGTCGAACTCATGATCGCGCTGAGCGTCGTGCACGCCACTATTGAGATAGCCCCATTCAATACTCGTACCACTGACACTGAGCAGCCTGACCAGAGCTGCTACAGCTTCCGGCGCACCCGCATGTTGCGCCGCGATGCGCTCGACGGCCGACCGCAGCTTGGTGCATTTATTGTTCAGTTCCCAAGGCGAGCGGGGTCCTCCCAGCTTGATGTCAATCCGGCCGTCCGCCCGCCGGCCCAGCCACGTCCAGAGCCGGTCCGTCAGGCTCTCCAGTGCCGGCCGGGCCTGACGCAATGCCTCGCGTTTCTCATCGGCCGCCAACGCCTGTTGGGCCAGGAGAACATAGTTCTTTGTCGGCGGGTCGCCATCGACGCGTAGTTCGTGCTCCCCCTGATGCGGGAGGAACTTATAGCGCTTGATGGTTGCGGCGCGCCGCGCGCCCAACTCCTGCTGGATGCGGTGCAGGAATTCCTCGGCGTGCGAGGTAAGGATGACCTGCTTGCCGTCGAGCAAACCATCCTCGAAGAAGGTTCGCCAGATGCCATCGCGATGGTCGTCGTCGATCGCGTTGACGACGTCGTCGAAGATGACCACAGGGCAGCCTTGTGCGATGTTCTTGGCGAGCAGAATCGCCAGACCCAGACATTTGATATGCCCTTCGCTGAAGACGATCAGGGCGTCGTAGCGCACGCCAGGCTCGCCGGCGAACTCTACCTCGATCTTGCCGTTCTCGGCCACCGGCAGCCACAGCGCGTGCAGCAGATCGCCGGGCGGATCGGCCCGGTTGAACGCGTTGTACAGATGGCGGGCCCGTTCTCCCAGTCCCTGCAGCAGCAGACCCGGCAGAGCGGTCAGGTAGGCTTGGATTTCGGGCAGGAAACCGTCGTAGGCGGCCTTGACCCGCTGATGGTGCGCCACCACCGGGACTTCGTCCGCGGCCGCCTGGATCAGCTCGCGGTTCGCCTCGTCGAACTGGGCTACGGTCTGGCGGGCCGCCGCCAGGTCCTGATCGGCCGCCGCGCGCATGGTCCGCAGCCGTTCGATCTCCAGCTGATGCTGCTGCAGGCCGTCCCGTTCCTGGGCCAGCGTGCCGCGCTGGGCATGCACTTCACGCGCCTGCGCATCGAAGCCCTCGATGATCTGTGCGATCCGCAGGAGGGCTTGCCAGGCGCGCTGGTCTCCGTCGACCCAGGCACCGAGCCAGTTGCCCGCAGCTTTGGGAGGCAGCAGCGGCAGGCCCGCGGCCTGCGATTCGGCAGGACAAGCGACCCCAGCCGCCGCCACCACGCGGCGCATTTCGTCCCACAGCGCTCGGACCGCCTCGCTCAACTGCGTCCGATGCCCGGCCTCCTGCTGCTGCAGGGCGGCCAGCTGCGCGAGCTGCTCCAGGCCCATTCGCGCCCTGGCGAACGGGTCCTGCGCCACGGCGGCCAGTCCGGTTCCACATGCCGGACACGCGGTCGCCCCGTCCGCCAACGCTTGCACGGCCTCGTAGAGCTTCGCGTACGACACCTCGCCGGCGCGGGCCGCGAGTTGCGCGGAAGACGCTTGCCACAGTCCCTGGACGCGGTAGGCCTCTGCCAGCAACGCCTGCAGGCGGGCCTGGGTCACCTCGTGAATGGCAGGCTGGTTCGCGTCCAGCTGAGCCTGGACATACGGCAGCCGCCCCTGCTGCTGCGGTGTACCAAGCAGCCAGTCCACACAGGCCTGGTACGTCGCGCCAGGCGACACACGCTGCGCCAAGGCTTGTTCCAGGCCCTCGATCGCTGCAATCTTTTGCGGGTAGGCGGCGATCGTCTGCTCGGAGTTCGCCAATTGCAGGCGACGCTGTGCCAGCTGCGCCGCCTGCACGCCGGCAAGCATGAGATCCTGATCGAGCGAGGGGTTGAAGCCGCGCACGAACTCGCTGAACTGGTCCACGCCGAACAGGGTCGCAATGAGCTGACGCTGATCACCTGGAGTCCGCGCGGCGATACGGGCGAAGTCGTCGAGGCGGTTCTTCTCGATGAAGCAGAAGCGGTACTCGGCCTCGTCGGGCTGGACGGCCTGCACTTCGTCCGCCGCCCTGGACGACAGGACCGGCGCGACGTGGCGGCGCAGACGCGCGTTGTTGCAATAGACCCGCTGGTCGACGCGCTTGGCCTGCGCTTCGGTGATCGAACCGAGCATCGCCACTTCCAAGGCCTCGCAGAAACTGCTCTTGCCGGTGCCGTTGGCACCGTAGACCAGGGTGATGTCATGGCTGAGGTCGAACGTCTCCTGCCGCATGAATCCTCGAAACGGCCCGACTTCGAGCTGGTGCAGTCGCCCGAGCGCCGGCCCGTTTTCGGGGCCGCGCGCGTCCCCGTCGTAGGCGACAGGCATCTGCGCCAGATGCGCGATGGCCAGCGGCGCCAAGCGCGTGGAGCGCCCCCGGCGTGCAGCACCGACCTCGGCCAGTGGCTGCAGGTGATCGAGCACCAGGTGCGCCAGCCGGCGCACGTCGTCGTGCACGTGCCGCTGCGTCAAGTGCGCCAGGAACCGGTGGTACTCCGAACGTATGCTTGCCACAGCGACCCCTCACTTGGTCAACCACTGACCGTAAGCCTCCACATCGATCATGGGGACCGTTCCACTGAACTGAAGCTGCGCGATCAGCTTGAAAAGAAACGCGGTCGCCGGCTTGTTTTCGTTGGTGTAGCTGTACGCGCCGCTGGCTTGGTCATAGAAAAAGTGCCCGTGGGCGGCAACGCATCCGATGTCCAGACGCCCCTCGGTGAGGTTTGCGTTCAGCGCCTTGTCCATGGATGGGCCCAATGCAGGACTCCATTCGCTCTCGAAGGTGAGCAAGCCACCCAGAATCGGAATCAACGGCTTCGCTGGGTAGGTCCCGCCAGCGTGCGGGATCGGCAGGCTCGTGCGGTGCAGCCTGCGCACACTGGCGACCTTCTCCTGGGCATAGGCCACAAGCCCCGCGTCAGCCGTCTGCTTGGCCTCGAACACGGCGTACACGCTTTCGGCTGGAATGATCGTCTCGTTCTCGTAGGTGAAGATAAAAGGCGAATATTGCCGATCAAACACCACCACATCGATCTGCTGGCTGAAGTTCCCCAGGCTGTCCACCACATGCGCCTTCGCCGCCTGGTACCGTTTGGGCAGATAGGTATCCAGCATGTCGATCCAGACGTTCTCGCTCGCATCCCCCTTCGTACCCGGGTGACCGAAGGTCTTGCGTACTACGGACAAGCGCTGCTGGATGTCTTCATGCAGGGACGACAGGAGCTGGGAAAGCGACCACTGGGACATGCTGTACCTCGATGGGACGTGTATGGAAGCCGATGGAATCAGGACAGTGGGAACTTGGGGCCAAACAGTGCGCGCCAGGCGCGAAGCGCTTCGATATTGCGACCACGACGCGCGTGGTCGATGGCGATGCTTGCGTCCTGGCTCGCCTGGAACAGCAGCTGCTGCGCGCGCTGCTTGCGCGCGGCATCCATATCGTTGCTGATCGCCGGGCCAAGTCCGGCGGGATCCGGCCACTCGTCATGAACACGATCGGCAAGCGTGGCAAAGAACGACTGGATCTCGCGATCGAACGATCCTCCCCAGCCGCCGTAAAGACACTCAAGGGCCATTACCTCGATCAGGAACGAGGGCTTCACCGGCTTCTGATCGCCGTGCTTGGGATTGTTGTTCCAGTACTTCACCATGCGCACGAGACCTTTCCACTCATTGCCATAGGCTTGGTGCGCTGCGGTCGCCTTGTCCTTATGGATCTCCGGGTCCGTCTTGATCCACTTTCCGGACGCCGTATCGGGGATCTCATACTGGTCGCCGGTGTCGAATGCGGGCACCGCATCCACGCTGACCACCCGGTAGTCCGTGTTGTCCTCCGCGTCGATGTGAACACCGAAATCCACGTTGATCGAGCGCGCCTGTTTGCGCACGGCCGCCGAACCGTATTTCTCCACCAATGCAGAGTGGAAATCATCCAGCACTACCGATGCGGCCTTGCCGTGGTAATGCTTCTCCGAGTCCTTCAGCACGAAGAAGATGTCGATATCCTTGAGCGGCTTCGTCTTCGTGTATCGAGCATAGGACCCGGTCAGGAAGCTGCGCGCAATGCCGAACTTGGTCTGCAGGTAGTCCCGCACTTCGTTCTGGCGTTGCGAGGCATTCTTCTGTTCGCGTTCGTTGAGTTCCAGACGCGACTTGAACTTGCGAAAAGCTTCATCGATCGACAGCATCAGCGTTGCCTCCAATATCCGGCCTGACCCGCCAGGCCGCTGTGTTCGACAGTCGAGCCTAGGCTCTGCTTGACCATTCCATCCGTCGAGCGATAACTTCCTTTGCTCCACCCCTCCACATCAGGCCGCCCTGGCTTTGTATCGAGCATTAACTTGTACTTGGCCTGCGATGGCAGCAGCCCAGCTTTCTTGATCGCGTACTTCAACTGCTCGGTATCTGTCCAGAAGCTGCCGTCGCCATCGGACCACCCATACACGATGTCGATATCCCATCGGGTCACGAGTTTGTCGGTTGCCGGGTTGTAGATCTCCAGAATCACCTTGCGCAGATCACCGGTCCCGAGCCACGTCTTGATGGCTCGGGTATTGCTCTCCCAGCGATCCGCGAAGTGCTCGGGGTCCAGCCCACTGAGCAGGATGATGTCTTTCAAGCTCTTGAGGATGTTGTCGGTCACATAGGTAACCGAGTGCGTGTACGAGTAGGTGGCGACGGTGCTCATGACTTGAGGAAACCTCCGAGGTCGAGCGACAGCGCTTGTCCAGCATCGGCCTGCGCCTGCGTGGCAATTCCTTGGCTCAAGTCCCGTGCAATGATGCGAGAACTGTGCTTTTTGAGCGCGGTTTGCACCCAGCCGAGCTGCTCCTTCGGACACGGCAGCGAGACTCCCCAGTCTCCCTTCAACGGCTCGAACCCCAAGACTTCTTCGTTGGCATCATCACCATCGATCGCGTCTTCGTCGAAGAGGCAGTAGATCCTGGTCCGTGGTCCATCGCATGTCGCAACGATGGGCGCGCTCTTGGGTGCCTGGTCGGCGATCAAGCTGGCGGCCACGCCCGCCACGGCCCTGAGTTCAGAGCGAGCCGTGCCGTCCTTGCCCTGAGTGAGCAGTTCGACAATGGCATCCCACGTCTGCAACGCATCGCGGTGCGGCGAGCTGCGAAACGTCCGGCTGACAACGGTGGTCATTTTTGCTTCCCTCCTTGAAGGCGCATTTGCGTTGCCTGTCGTATCGCACTGCGCAGGTGCTCTACGGAAAGCTTGTTCGGATCGATAGCCACTTGCGGGTCGGCCGCGAGGGCGTTGGCTACGACCTTGCGAATGGCCCGACCATCCAATCCGACGCACTCGCCAGCGCACGCGTCGAACTGGTGAGCCGAGGAAAGCTTGCCAATCCCCGGAAATGTCTTTGCCAGGCCATTCAGGCAGTCCACCAGGATCTGCTTGCAGGCATCCTTGCCGGGCAGTGGCACCTCCATCACCATGTCGCAACGAGATAGGAAGGCACTGTCGACGGCCTGTGGGAAGTTGCTGGTGGCCACGAACAGCAGATGCGGGTTGCGTTCGGCCAACATGTCCAACTGCACCAACACCGCGTCGGTGGCCCGGTGCACATCAACCGGGTTGGCTTCCAGGCTGAGCTTGGCTCGATCAGCCGCAAGCGTTTCGACCTCGTCCAGAAGGACGATCGTCGGGCCCGCCGCTGCGGATTCTGCGATCGATTGCGAGAACAGGTCTGCCACGGCGCGTTGAGTCTTTCCCATTGCAGAGCTCGTCAGCGTGTGAGGCTCTACTTCCAGCAATCGAAACTTCGCAGAAGAAAAAGATTCGGCCACACGATGCGCCAAGCCCCGTGCCAAGGAGGTCTTCCCAGTCCCCGGCGGGCCGACCAACAAGATCACGCCGTGCAGGGGGAGTACCGTGCGCTCCACCTTGGGGCGCACCGTGAAGTTGACGATCGCCTGTGACAGCAACTGCTTCTTGAGAGCTTCGTCCATGACGATGGAATCCCACAGGGCGCCCAGCGACGTGTCCGGCAGCTTCCAGCTTCGATGGATGCCTTTCGGCAAAGTGGCGTCTGATGAAGGATTCTTGGTCATCCGTGGCTCTCGGCGGGTCAGAGAATGGTGCGATAGGTCGCCAGCACCTTGGTCGTTTGCACAAGGCCCTGGCGCAGCAGGATTTCGAGATAGCGGTCCACCTCGATCGGCGGATGCTTGAGTTGGGCACGCTGGCGCTGCGCAGCCGACACCACGGCGGCCGCGTCCAGATCCAGTAGGTTGTCCACAAACTCATCGGGGTGCTGCGATTCGATGCCGTACGGAGCCAGCAGATCGTTCGGGAAATCCCGTTCGTTGAACGTCACAATCACGCTCGCACCGCAGCGAATCGCCGCAGCCAGGACGTGCCGGTCGTCCGGATCGGGCAATGTCAGGCCTGCCACGAGCGCTTCGTAGCCCTCCACCAAGCCGTCCGGAATTGCCCGGTCCATGAGATCCGACGTCCTGTCGACCTGAACCCGGGTGAGATCGGGGCGGTTGATCAACAGGTTGCGTTTCCACTCCTCATGAATGGCTTGGCTCCACCGCGCCCGGAAGCGGCCAGACAGGCCGAGCCACATCAGGAAATCCCGCAGTGGCGCGGGATATAGAACGCACGCGTCGTAGACGGCGGTGAATGGGGAATGCCTCATTCGTATCCCATTCCCAACTCTTGCGACTGCTGAGCGAGTTCGGCCATCGCCTGCTCACTGGCGCGCTCGCGCGCTTCCTTGTACTGCATCAGATCGGCGAACCTCACCCTGCGGTGCTTGCCGGTGCGATGAAATGCCAACACCCCATCTTCGAGCAGCTTGACGAAATGGGGACGGGACACGTTGAGCAAGTCCGCCGCCTCTTGGGTCGTCAGCTCTGCATGGACGGGCACCACCTTTACTGCATTGCCATCGGCCAACTCGGCCAGGATGTCGACCAGCAGGCGTAAAGCCGAGGTAGGCAGTTCCACCTGATGAGCCTGTTTGTGGTCATCAAAGATCTGGATGTGCTGCGTCTCGAACTGGGTTGCGAGGTAAGCCGCCAAGGCACGTTGACCCTGGACGGCTGCCTTCACCTCTCCCGCGGCGGGAAGGGTCATCTTGGATTGGGCAGTGGCGGTGGTCATGGGTAGCTCCTAAGCGAAAACGGTTGCAGAGCCGATCATATTCGAAATACTCGAAAAACGCAATAATCGAAGCGCGACCCGTGCTTTTGTAGGTTCGCTCGCAGCATGCCCAATCCGGTCGTCCGCCAGTTCCTATTGTTTGCGGCCTGAAACAGCCCTGATCTCCACGATCAACCCATTGCTGATCACACAGGAATGGCGCGATGGTGGCTTCGATCTGGCTGCGCGCCGCGCATCGCGGCGTGCCCACTTTTTTCGTGACGGCCCTCGTGCTGGGCCAGTCCCCGATGGCATTGGCCGAGTCCCCGGCGCAGCGCCAGGAGTTGGTCGCCGCGCTGCGCCAGCTCGACGCGCTGGAACGCACCGTCGCGGACAGCGCCGCGCATGCCCCCATCCAGCCGGGCGAGCGCTACCACTTCGATTACCCACGGCTGCTGGCTGACCTGGCGCGCGTGCGCGCCGGCATCCAGTTCCACCTGACGCCATCACGCGCTCAGCCGCGCGACCCCTCCGAACTGGCCGGCGACTACCGCACCGAGCGGGCCGCTTCGCCATCGCCGAAGACGACTGCGGAGGGCGAGCAATGAACGGCGCCCAGGTCTCGGCATTTCAAGCCAACAGCGGTATCGCGCCTTCCGCGATGGCGACCGTCCTGGTCGGCGTCGTGTTCGCGGTCCTGCTCGTGTGGGGCGTCTGGGCCATCCGAACGGCCTATGTGGGGTGGTCCGAGAGCCGCCTCAACCAGCGCCAGTTCCTCGGCGTCTGCATCCGCTTCGTCGCGATGTACCTCGTCCTGAGTTTCTTCCTCCTGTCCTGACATGAAAGGCCCGACCATGCACAACCGCAACCTCACTTCCCGTTTTGCCCAGCGCGCCGCCGTGGCCCTGGGCGCCGCCGCGCTGCCCGCACTGTCGTTCGCGCAAGGTCTGCCGCAGTTGGAGAACCCGACGCGCGGCACCGGCAACGGCATCATGGAGACCATCCGCAACTACGGCTACGACATCATCATGCTCGTGGCCCTGCTGGTGGTGGCGTCGATGTTCATCGGCGTCTGCTACCACGCCTACGGCACCTACGCGGAGATCCACACCGGCCGCAAGACGTGGGGCCAATTCGGCCTCACGGTCGCCATCGGCGCCGTGCTGCTCGTGATCGGCATCTGGCTGCTCACCGAAGCCACCGGCATCCTGTAAGCGAGGCCGGTATGTCCGAGCAGCAGCACGTCCGTGCGGACGGGACGGTCACGTTCCTTCCGCACCGGCTCAACCGCCATCCCGTGGTCGTGCGCGGCCTCACCGCCGACGAGCTGTGGATCTGCTGCGGCCTGTCCGGCGCGGCCGGCCTGCTGGTCGGCGCGCCGCTTTCGTGGGTGTTCCGCACGATCGCCATCGCACCGACGTTCGTTGTCCTGGGCGTGGCCTTGGGCGTGTTCATCGGCGGCGGCATCCTGCGCCGCCTCAAGCGTGGGCGCCCCGACACCTGGCTGTATCGACAGTTGCAGTGGCGCATCGCAACGCGCCATCCGCTGATGGCCGGCTGGGTGGGCGGCCACGTGCTGATCTCGCGCTCGGGCTTCTGGTCCACCCGCAGGAGCATGCGATGAGCCGCTTCAAGAACGAGATCGCCCACCTGCAGGCGCACATCAAGACCTTGCGCCTGGGCGCGGGCGCGCTGGTCATTGTCGCCCTGGTCATGGGCGGCGGCTGGTGGAGCGCGCCGCGCGACCTGACCATCCACGTCCCGCCCGACCTGCGCTCTGGCAGTACCCGCAAGTGGTGGGAAGTGCCGCCCGAATCGGTCTATGCGTTCACGTTCTACGTGTTCCAGACGCTGAACCGCTGGCCGACCAATGGCGAAGAAGACTACTCGCGCAACCTCCATACGCTCTCGCCGTACCTCACCCCGTCCTGCCAGGCCTTCCTGCGGGCGGACTATGACTACCGCCGCTCCACGGGCGAGCTGCGTCAGCGCGTGCGCGGCATCTACGAGATTCCCGGCCGCGGCTATGGCGACGACCCCACGGCGCGCGTGCGCACCGTATCCGATCGCGACTGGGTGGTGACGCTGGACATCACGGCGGACGAGTACTACGGCGCCGAGCAGGTCAAACGCGCCCTGGTGCGCTATCCGATCAAGGTCACGCGGGTGGACGTCGATCCCGCCCGCAACCCGTTCGGCCTGGCGCTGGACTGCTACGAAGGCGCGCCCCAGCGCATCAGTGCACCGGAGCCGGCGCGCCCGGCGCCGAGTGACCTGAATCCGCAAGCGCCTCAAGGAGGAAACACCCCATGAAGCATCCTGTACTCGCGCTGCTGGGGCTACTGGCCGTGGCCGCGGCACCCGTCGCCCAGGCGGTGGAGATCCTGCGTTGGGAACGCATGCCACTGGCAGTGCCGCTGAAGGTCGGTCAGGAACGCATCGTATTCATCGACCGGAACGTGCGCGTGGGCGTGCCCGCAGGCGTGGGCAAACGCCTGCGCGTGCAGAGTGCGGGCGGCGCGGTGTACCTGCGTGCCAGCGAGCCGATCGAGCCCACGCGGTTGCAACTGCAGGACGCCGACACGGGCGCGCTGATCCTGCTGGACATCGCAGCCGAACCGCCCAAGGACGGGGAAGCCGAGCTGGAGCCGGTGCGCATCGTCGAGGGTGACAGCGCACCGGGACGCTATGGCGAGCAGGCCGACAGTGCCGAGGCCCCGGCACGCGCCCAGGGCCAGGCAGGTGCGCGGACCGCGCGGCGCGAAACTCCGGTCCCTGTCGTGCTGACGCGCTTCGCCGCGCAGAACCTCTACGCACCGCTGCGCACCGTCGAGCCGCTTCCGGGCGTCATGCGGGTCAACCTTCCCCGCGACCTCGACCTGGACACACTGATGCCAACGCTGCCGGTGCGCGCGGCCGTGCTCGCGTCGTGGCGCCTGGAAGACCAATGGGTGACTGCCGTGCGCCTCACCAACACCGGCGCCGACTGGGTCGCGCTCGACCCGCGCGTGCTGCAAGGCGATTTCCTCACCGCCACCTTCCAGCACGAGGCGCTGGGCCCGCGCGGCACGACCGAGGACACGACCGTGCTGTACCTGGTCACGCGCGGCCGCGGCCTCGCGCAGTCGCTGCTGCCGGCGATTCACCGCTTCGACCCTGCCGTGCATCTGCCGCAGCCGGACGGCGACGAGAACGCCAAGGAGGCCCGCCATGCGCAGTAACGGCCTGCTCAAGTGGCTGATGATCCCTGTCGCCATCCTGGTGCTGTTCGCCGGTATCCGGCTGTTCTCGGGTGGAGGCGGCACGGCGCCACCCGTGGCGGACAACGGCGCCCAGCTCACGCCCGAGGAAATGAAGGCGCTGGGCATCGAAGGCGACACCCCGCGCGACACCGTGGCGACGCTCGTTGCCCAAGTGAAGCAGTTGCGCACCGAGCTTCAGACCGCGCTCTCGGACAACAAGTCGCAGCGTGAAGAGAACCAGCGACTGCGCCAGCGCGAGAACTCCATCGACCAGCGCATCAACTCGGCGCTCGAATCCGAGCGGTCCAACCTGCGCCGCGACCAGGAGCAGGCGGCCAGCGCGCGCCAGCAGACCGAAGGGCTGCTCGCCGACCTGCAGCGGCGCCTGGACAGCATCGGCGGGCGCGGCGGCGGCCATGCGGACCTGCCCGTGGGCCTGGGGCTGCAGGGCGGCGACGAGGCCGGCATGGAGGGCGGCGTGCGGTGGGTCGAGCCGGACGACGCAAAGCCCGCCGAGGGGCGCAACGGCGGTCGTGGCGCGAGCGGCGGAATGAGCTTCCCCACGAGCTTCGGCCCGGCGCAGAGCACGCTCGAAACCACCGCGGAAACCGTGGCCAACGCGGGCGCCCGCGCCTCTGGGGTCAAGAGTGCCAAGCCGGTCTATACCGTGCCGACCAACTCCACGCTCATGGGTTCGGTCGCCATGACCGCGCTGATCGGCCGCGTGCCGATCGACGGCACGGTCAACGATCCCTATCCGTTCAAAGTCCTGGTCGGGCCGGACAACCTGACCGCCAATGGCATCGACATTCCCGACGTGGCCGGCGCCGTGTTCAGCGGCACCGCATCGGGCGACTGGACGCTTTCGTGCGTGCGCGGCCAGGTGCGCAGCATCACGTTCGTCTTCAACGACGGCACGATCCGCACGATCCCCGAAGACCGCGAGGGCAACCAGCAGAACAACCAGCAACGCGACGGCTTGGGCTGGATCAGCGACCCGCACGGCATCCCCTGCGTCAGCGGCGAGCGGCGCAGCAACGCCCAGCAGTACCTCGGCTCGCAGGCCCTGATCACCGCGGCCGGTGCCGGCGTGGCCTCGCTCATCGAGAGCGACAGCGGCCGCATGTCCTATGTCGGCTCGGACGGCTCCATCGGCACCGTGGGCATCACCGGCCAGGAAGCGGTCGGCCAGATTCTCGCGGGCGGTGTCCGGGACATGTCGGCCTGGGTCAACAAGCTCTACGGCCAGGCGTTCGCCGCCGTCTATGTGCAGCCCGGCGCCAAGGTCGCCGTCCACCTCGAAAAACCGCTCGCCATCGACTTCGATCCCGAAGGCCGCAAGGTCGATCACCGCGCAGGAGAAAGCCATGCTCTCGAACTCGATTAAGGGCCTGGTGCTGGCCCTCGCCGTCGCGGTGCTCGGCGGCTGCGCCACCAGCAAGGAAAAGCTGCTGACCCACGGTGACCGCACGATGATGGACATCTGGCAGCAGGAGGCCGGCGACGGCGGTGGCGCAGCCGGACGGAACGCCGGCCGCCAGCTGCTCGATGCGCGCCAGAGCCTGCGTCGGCCCCTGACCGACGCCGACGTGCAGGCCGCACCTGTCGAGCAGATGCGCTACACGCGCACCGCGCGCAATGAGGTCCACCGCCAGTTCCAGCGCCTGCCCAATCCCGATCTCGTGATGTACGTGTACCCGCATCTGGCCGGCACCGATCCCGTGCCGGTGCCCGGCTACACGACCGTCTTCCCGCTCTACCAGCGCATCCAGTACGCGATGCCGGGCGAGCGCGTGGAGGACTACTGATGCGGTGGAAACTCCCATGGCCGAAGCTGGCCGGCGCCGGCTCCAGTAGCCCGGCTAGCGATGAGCAGCCGGACAGCTGGCAGCGCCACGTCGAGGCCTTGCGCCAGGCCGGCATCCCCGAACCCGGTTCGGCAGTCCACGGCCGCAAGCCAGCGACCGTGGCCGACGAGCAGGCGCTGTACGACGTTGCGCCGTCCTTCGTGGAACTGCTGCCCTGGGTGGAGTTCTTGCCCGGGTCGAAATCGATGCTCCTGGAGGATGGCCAATCGGTGGCGGCGTTCTACGAACTGGTGCCGCTGGGCACCGAAGGCCGGGAACCCGGCTGGCTCGCGCATGCCCGCGACGCCCTGGAAAACGCGCTTCAGGACAGTTTCGATGAACTGGACGAGAACCCGTGGGTGCTCCAGCTCTATGCCCAGGACGAACCGAGCTTCGACCAGTACATGCAGACCTTGCGCGATTACGTGCAGCCACGTGCGCGCGGCTCGGCGTTCACCGAGTTCTACTTGCGCTTCTTCGGCCACCACCTGCGCGCTGTGGCCAAGCCCGGCGGCCTGTTCGAGGACACGGTGGTTACGCGGCTGCGCTGGCGCGGGCAGACGCGGCGTGTGCGCATGGTGGTGTACCGCCGCGCGAGCGGACAGGGACAGGCAAACCGCCGCGGCCAGACACCCGAGCAGATGCTGGGCATCGTCTGCGACCGCCTATGCGGCGGCCTGGCGAACGCCGGCATCCAGGCCCGGCGCATGGTTGCAGCGGACGTTCACGACTGGCTGCTGCGATGGTTCAACCCGCGCCCCACGCTGCTCGGCCCTGGGGTGGAGGACCGGGAGCGCTTCTACGCGTTGGCGCGCTATCCGGACAGTACCGAGGAAAGCGAGGCCGGCGAGATCGAGTTGGCGAGCGGGCGGGATTTCAGCCAGCGGCTGTTCTTTGGGCAGCCGCGCTCGGACGTGGCGCAAGGGGCCTGGTACTTCGACGGCATGCCGCACCGCGTGCTGATCACCGACCGGCTGCGCATGCCGCCCGGCACCGGGCACCTGACCGGCGAGACCCGCAAGGGAGACGCGATCAACACGCTATTCGATCAGATGCCCGAGGACACCTTGATGTGTCTCACCATGGTGGCCACGCCGCAGGACGTCCTCGAATCGGACCTCAACCATCTGGCGAAGAAAGCTGTGGGCGAGACGCTGGCGTCGGAGCAGACGCTCAAGGACGTGCATGAAGCCCGCTCCCTGATCGGCAGCGCGCACAAGCTCTACCGGGGCACTCTGGCGTTCTACCTACGCGGGCGCGACGAGGCGGAACTGGATCGGCGCGGCCTGGACCTCGCGAACGTGATGCTCAACGCCGGCCTGCAGCCGGTGCGCGAGGACGACGAGGTGGCGCCGCTCAACAGCTACCTGCGCTGGCTGCCGTGCTGCTACAACCCCGGCAAGGACCGGCGCCGGTGGTACACGCAACTGATGTTCGCCCAGCACGCGGCGAACCTGTCGCCGGTGTGGGGCCGCGCCCAGGGCACGGGGCACCCCGGCATCACGATGTTCAATCGCGGAGGCGGCCCGATTACGTTTGACCCCTTGAACAGGTTGGATCGGCAGATGAATGCCCATCTGTTCCTGTTCGGTCCCACGGGCTCGGGCAAGAGCGCCACGCTCAACAACCTGCTGAACCAGGTCACCGCGATCTATCGGCCGCGCCTCTTCATCGTGGAAGCCGGCAACAGCTTCGGCTTGTTCAGCGACTTCGCCAGGCGCCTGGGGCTGACCGTGAACCGGGTCAAGCTGGCACCCGGCTCGGGCATCAGCCTGGCGCCGTTCGCCGACGCACGCCGGCTGATCGAAACGCCCAGCGACGTGCAGACGCTCGATGCCGATGCACTGGACGAAGACCTGCCACCGGATGCCTCGGCCATGGAGGCGGACGAGCAGCGCGACGTGCTGGGCGAGTTGGAGATCACGGCACGGCTGATGATCACGGGCGGCGAAGACAAGGAAGAAGCGCGGATGACGCGGGCCGACCGCTCGCTGATCCGCCAGTGCATCCTCGACGCGGCCGAACATTGCGTGGCAGAGAAGCGCACTGTGCTCACGCGCGATGTGCGCAATGCGCTGCGCACCCGCGGCCAGGACCCGACGTTGCCCGAGATGCGGCGCGTGCGGCTGCTGGAGATGGCGGACGCGATGGACATGTTCTGCCAAGGCACGGACGGCGAGATGTTCGACCGCGACGGCACGCCGTGGCCCGAGGCCGACATCACGCTGGTCGATCTGGCGACCTACGCCCGCGAGGGCTACAACGCGCAGCTCTCGATCGCGTACATCAGCCTCATCAGCACGGTGAACAACATCGCGGAGCGTGACCAGTATCTCGGCCGCCCGATCATCAACGTGACCGACGAAGGCCACGTGATCACCAAGAACCCGCTGCTCGCGCCGTATACCGTGAAAATTACAAAAATGTGGCGCAAGCTGGGGGCCTGGTACTGGCTAGCTACACAAAATATTGACGACCTACCGCGCGCCGCGGAGCCGATGCTCAACATGATCGAGTGGTGGATCTGCCTGTCGATGCCCCCCGATGAAGTGGAGAAGATCGCGCGGTTCCGCGAACTGAGCCAAGCGCAGAAAGCGCTGATGCTCTCGGCACGCAAGGAAGCGGGCAAGTTCACCGAGGGCGTCATCCTCTCCAAGAGCATGGAGGTGCTCTTCCGCGCCGTGCCGCCGAGCCTGTATCTCGCGCTCGCGCAGACCGAACCCGAAGAGAAGGCCGAGCGCTACCAGCTCATGCAGCAGCACGGCGTCAGCGAGTTGGATGCCGCCTTCAAGGTGGCCGAGAAGATCGACCGGGCACGCGGCATCGAGTCGCCGGCCCTGGACCTGCCCTGAATCTGCCGTACACCGGAGAACGCCATGGAACAGAAACGCCCATCCATTCCGATGCAGGTCCAGGCGTTCCGTCGTCGGCGCTGGCAGTTCCGCTGGCCCTGGGCATTGGCCGCGGTGCTGGTTGCGCTGCTGCTGATCTGGCTCGTGTCACGTTCGCCAGGCGGGTCCACACCTCAGACTTCGGCGCCAGTCAGCGACACGCAGGTGGCTGGGCCTCCGTGGCAGATGGGCAATCCGGAAGGGCGTTTCACGCTGACGCTCTACGCGGACCTCGAATGCCCGTTCTGCCGGTCCTATTTTCCAGTGCTCAAGCGTTGGGTGGCCGGCAATGCGGACGTGACCTTGCAATGGCACCACCTGCCGTTGGCCGCGCATGAGCCAGCCGCGTCCGCCGAAGCGCGCCTGGCGGAATGCGCGGGCGAAGCCGGCAGCCATGCCGCCTTTTGGCAGGCCGTCGAATGGGTCTATGCCCACACGCGGAGCGACGGCCAGGGCTTGCCTGAAGGGCTGCGCTACCCCGACCTCACTCCAGCGATCGAGCAGTGTCTGGCGAGCGAGCGGCCCGATGCACCGATCCGCGCCCAGACGGCGGAAGCCACGAACAGCGGCGTGATCGCCACGCCATCGCTGCGGCTGCACGATCGCGAAACCGGCAAGGCGATCCTGCTGCAGGGCCCGATCGAGGGCGATGCCTTGCTGTCGGCCATGGACATGCTCGCGGCCGGCGATCCCGCCGCCATACCCACATCGGAAATGCCTGCCGACGTCGTCGGCGACATGCCCAGGTAGCCCCGGTCTTCAAGGCTACGGCGCAGTCCGCTGCGCTGACCGCAACCCGTTCGCCTCGCATCCTGGCCGCGAACGATCACCGCCACCGCGGTGATGGATGCACCTTGTTCGTTCCCCAGGAGGGCTTGCCCTCCCCGGGCGCGCGCCCTCCGATCTCACCATTTGGAGGTTCGCCATGTCTTTCGTCGTCAATGACTCCTGCCTGGAGTCGCTTTCCGCCATCGCTGCCCAGCACGAGGACTGGATCATCCAGCAAGCCATTGCGCTGCTGGAGAAGCGGGTTTTCAAAGCGGGTCCGAAACTCCTCGACCCCACGGCCGTGCGCGACTACCTGCGCGTGAAGCTGGTGGCCGAGCCCAACGAAATATTCGTCGCTGTGTTCCTGGACAGCATGCACCAGGTACTGGCCTACGAGCCGCTGTTCAGGGGCACGATCAACGCGACTTCGGTCTATCCGCGTGTCGTTGTGCAGCGTGTTCTGCAGTTGAATGCGGCCGCGGTGGTCTTCGCGCACCAGCACCCCTCGGGCATTTCCGAGCCGTCGAGCGCGGATCGCATGCTGACCCAGCAACTGCAGGCCGCGCTGGCGCTCATCGATGTGCGGGTACTGGACCACATCATCGTCGGCCAGGGTGCCCCGTTCTCCTTTGCGGAGTCCGGCCTGCTGTAAGGGTTGTACTGCTTCGTTGATCAGCGCGGAGGCTTCGGCCTCCGCATTTTTCTGCGCGGCGACACAAGCAGGTATGCGGGGTGGCCGCGATGCGCATTGTTTGTTGGGGCCGCATGGGGTTCGGCGTTTGACTATGGCCCTGATCAACTTCCGGGGTGCAAGACATGCCAGGAGCTTTTACCCGGTTCGCACCAGGCTGGCGAACCCTTGGCCTGGCCATCGTGCTGCCGGCGTCGTTCGCGGCATTCAGCCCGGCCGCGTTCGCCGCCGACGTGGTGGTCGTCACCGACAGCCCCCACCCGGTCAAGACCATGGGCGGCGAGCGGCTGATCGAGCTGGACCGGGCATCCGGGCTCGAAGCAGAGCTTTCCGCAGATCTGCCAGCCGACCCCGAGCGCGCAGCAGCCATCGTCCGGCAACGCCTGAACCAAGGCGGCACCGACCTTCAGCGCCGCATTGGCACCGCCTACCAGGGCATCACCGACGCATGGAGTTTGGGTGTCACGACCATCCCGGCCGTCGTGGTGGACCAACGCTATGTGGTCTATGGCGAGCCTGACGTGGCCCGGGCCGTGTCCTGCATCGAGCAGCACCGGAGGAGGCAACCGTGACCTATCGCCCATTCGACCTGCTGCGCCGCCTGCGCGTCGCCGTGGCCTCGCTGCTGCTGGTCAGCGCCACGGGCAGCTACGCCCTGAACACCGTCACCATCGTGTCCTCCGTCATGTCGCCGGACTGCCTGGAGTACCGGGTGGTGGGCATCTGCTACTGGCTGTATTGCACCTATGGCGGCTGCTCGGTGCGCACGTCCACCAAGGTCCGGCACTACGTCCCCGATGCGGTCGTCTCCAGCTACAGCAACACCGGAGAGAACCCCTGGGTCGAAGTGCGAGCGATGAGCATGCCGAACGCCTCGGCCCAGGCAGGCGGCGACGGCACCACCAACGAAGACCACGAAAACAACCTCGCCAAATTCAAGAACGCCGATGTCATCGGCCATCCCGGCGGCGAGGTGTTCAACCAGTTCGCCTCGTCCTCGGGCTATTTTTGCCAAGGCGCGGGAACGGCCTTCATGCCGTATCTGCTCAGCACCTTGGACACGCTGGCCTGGCGCTACAACGTGCCCGAGATGGCCTACCCGGAGGCGCTGATCCCGGGCCGGCGCGAGGTCGGTGCGCGCACCACGATGAACCTCTGGGGCAATGTCTATCCGCGCGGCGGCTTCCTGCACCAGACCGACGACCACAAATCCGGGGCGGTCGTGGCTCAGCGCGCCGGTGACGTCGTCACGCGGCGCGGGCAGTTGCACGTGTACCAGCCGCTGCTCGCCAACGCGCGTGATGGCTACTGGCCGGCCGGCGCGCTGATGGAAGGTGATGCCTCGACCGGCAAGTGGCAGGAACTGACGCCGCGCCTGTCGAACACCTGCGTGGTGTTCCCCCACAGCGGCACGCTGACCCAAGCCCAGCAAGGCGACTACGCGTGGGCGCTGTGGCGTCCGTATGCGTGCTGCGAACGCCGGGGCCAGGTGTTCCTCGGCAGCGTCGATTTCCTCTGAGGTGCCACGATGAAGCGTCCTGAACCGAAGAACCTGTCCACCAAGGCGTGCCGCCTGCTGCGCCCGACGGCACTGGCCGGCACGCTCGCCCTGGTCTGCGGCCTGGCGTGGGCACAGGTCGGATACCAGAACAGCGGCCCCGTCATTGGCGATGACGTCATGTACTCGATCGGCGGCGGCAGCGCGGTGTCCATGGGCCGCGCGGCCGGCATGCGCTCCATCGGGGTCGGTGTGGGGTGGAACAGCAACCTGATCTGCGGCGACATGAGCATCCAGACCACGCTGCGCAATCAGCTCAACGGCATCACGAACGGCTTTCAGCAGATCATGAGCAACGTAATCCAGAGCGCCACCAGCGCGGTAGCGTCCCTGCCGGCGCTGATCATTCAGCGCGCCGATCCGGGCCTGTACAACCTGCTGACCAACGGCGTGCTGCAGGCGCGGCTGGACTTCGACCGCTCCAAGCTGACGTGCCGCGCCATGGCGGAGAAGATGGCCGAGACAGCGGGTGGCCAGCTTGGCTGGAGCCAGATGGCCGAAGGCATGGCCTTGCGTGACGCGGTTGGCAGCAACGATGCCGTGTCGGCCGTCGAGCAGGCCGAGACGCGCCGCGGCAACGACGGCGTGCCCTGGGTGGGTGGCAGCAATGCTGGTGGCGCAGGCCAGTCCGCCATCCGGGTGGTCGGCGACGTCACCCGCGCGGGCTACAACCTGGTCAACGGTCGTGGCGTGACGGACACATCCTCCATCGCGTCCGCCAGTTGTGCGAGCCTGTCCTGCCAGACCTGGACGTCGCCGCAGCAGGCGACCGAATGGGCCACGCGGGTCCTCGGAGAGCAGGTGCAGCGCACCTGCGACTCCTGCACCAAGACCGAGACGGTGCCCGGCGTCGGGCTGACGCCGCTGATCCAGGAAGAGTACGAGGCGAAGCTGGAGGTCCTTCAGGAGCTGGTTTCCGGCACGCGCACTACCACCTTTGAGAACCTGCGCGAGGCTGGCAGCACGTCGCTGCCAATCACGCGTGGCGTGATCGAGGCGCTGCGCGACGAGCCGGACCAGGACCTTCTGGCGCGGCGCCTCGCGTCGGAGGTGGCGCTGTCGTCGGTGCTGGAAAAAGCGCTGCTGCTCCAGCGCACGCTGCTCACGGGCAAGAAGGAGCCCAACGTCGCAGCCAACGAACTCGCGGTCAAGGCCGTGAACCACGAGAGCGACACGCTCGACCGGGAGATCCGCAACCTGAAGACGGAGCTGGAGCTTCGGCGCGAGCTGGCAAACAACTCACCGATGGCCATCATCCAGCGGCACGGTACGCGCGCGGCAGGCTCGCGCGGCATCTACGAGGGTGATCCGGTACCCGACCGCCTCGACCAGTTGCAGAAGGGCAATCCAGGAGCCAGGCCATGAGCGCGGCGCGCATGACTTGGCGCCCCTTGCGCTGGCTGTTCAGCCGGCGCGCGGCGAAGGCGCTGCTGTGGACGGTGCTGATCGTTGCCGCCGCGGTCGCGGCCAACATCGCCGGCATCTACCTGGTCGGCAGCGTTGCCGGCTGGGAGCGGTGGCTCGCCGCCGCTGCGGGTTACTTATTCGTGTGGCGGCTGTGTCTATACGGGGCGACGGTGTACGGGTGGATCTGGATGCGCCGCCGGCTGCTGGTACGTGAGGACGACGCCCAGGCGCGGCACCGCCTGGTGCGCACCGAGATCGCAGGCGTCGTCGCCATCGTGGCGCTGGAAGCCAGCCTGTTGATGCAGGGCTGAGAGGAGATTCGGGCCATGACTCTGTTCACGACCGACTACCTGGAGTATTACCTTACGCTGGTGTCCTGGATCGTCAACAACGGCATCTGGGCCGTGCTGGTATCCAGCGGCGTCTTCGCGCTGCCTTTCGTGGCGATCATCGTGCAGGAGTGGTTGAAGGCCCGTGCAGAAGGCGCCGACGAGGGCAATAAAGGCGTGCTGAGCGCCGCCCGCATCGAGAACCGGGTCTTCGTCGCCATCGTGGTGGTGATGTTCGCGGGCATCCCGTTCATCGACGTGGACCTCAACACCATCCAGTACGACAGCTCGCGCTCGGCGCAATGCCAGGTCAGTGTGCCGCAGCCCTCGAATACCGGCTGGTCGCAATCTTTCAGCACCATCAACAACCAGTCGGCGAAGGTGCCGGTGTGGTGGGCGTTCATGCACGCGCTCTCGCGCGCCGTCACGGGCGCTTCAGTGGCAGCGATCCCGTGCGGCACGGACCTGCGGCAGATGCGCATGGAGATCGACGCGACTCGCATTGACGACCCAGTGTTGGCTCAGGAAGTAGCGGATTTCTCGCGGGATTGCTATGGGGCTGCGCGGGCGAAATTGTTCATGCAGCGGCCTCAACTCGATGAGCAGCAGCTGCACGACGTAACCTGGATCGGCTCACGCTTCTTCACGGACACGAACGGCTACTACGACACATACCGTTCCAGCACCCCGCGCGAGGACTGGCCCTATGACAGCACGCGCGACGCAGGGCTTGCGCAGGTGGCCAGCGGCGGCGGCTATCCGACCTGCAGGCAATGGTGGGCCGATGGCAGCAATGGACTGCGGGCACGCTTGCTGGGTCAGGTGGACCCGAGCCTGCTCAATCGCCTGGCGGGCTGGGCTGGCTTCCTGAGCCGTGCCGAGGTGGACGATTCGGTGATCCGCGCGATCGCGTCACCGCGACAGCAGAAGCTGAACCAAGGCAGCGTCTATACGGACTACGGTGGCCAGATCGAAATGACCGACCCAAACATCATCACCCGGGCGGCGGCCGACGTAGGACTGGCGGTAGGCTCGCTGGGCTACTTCCCCTCCATGGATGCAATGCGCCAGGCTCTTCCGATGGTGCTGGCGCTCTTGAAGATGGCGCTGGTTGTCTGCATTCCGGTGGTGCTCATGGTTAGCACCTACAACCTGAAAACACTCGTGACGGTCAGCGTGGTGCAGTTTGCGCTGTTCTTCGTGGATTTCTGGTTCCAACTCGCGCGCTGGATCGACAGCACCATTCTGGACGCGCTCTACGGATGGGGCTGGGGATGGAACCGGCCGCATACGAATTTCGATCCGGTCATGGGCCTCAACAATGCCTTCGGAGACATGCTGTTGAATTTCGTCATGGCGACGATGTTCATCGTGCTGCCCTTGTTCTGGGTAACCGCCTTGGGATGGGCGGGCTACGCCGTGGGGGGCATGTTGCAAGGGCTTGCTGCTGGTACGGCAGGCGCCAAAGCGGCCGGCGGCAAAGCCGCCGACATGGCCTTTGGCGGCGCTATGAAGTGGGCATCGACACCCAGCAAGAGGAAGTAGTGCCTTGCTTCTTCGCTAGGTCTCATCAGATGGATCATGTGAATCTATCCGATACTCATCGTGGGTATAGAGGCCAAAACCGGCGTGCCCGTGCCGCCACTCTGGTTCGGGCGGCTCCCATTCGACGGTATCGTGCCCCCGGGCCACAAACACCAGCGCGACCAGCAGCAACGCCAGCCAGAAAGCAACGTAGAGCAGCAGCCCCAGGACAGCCAGTTTGCCGGCCCACAGCAGCGCGGCGGCGGCAGCCAACGGCACACCCTTGGACACCAACCAGTTCGACGCCCGACGTTCGCTGCGCGCATAGGCGCGCCACCCGCGGCCAAGGGCGCGGCCGAGGCGTTCCGCAGTGCTGATGCGGGTCGTGGTGCTCATGGTCGTCTCCTGCTACTGAGGGATGCCTATTCCAATTTGGTCCATTTCATTCTGCTGCGGGCTTCAAAGTGCTTCATGACGCTTCGTCATCCGGTTCCACCGGGCCGGGGTCAGGCTCCACGTCGACGCGATACGTGGCAACGAAGTGCGGCCAGTCCACATGGTCCACCAGGTCGATGTCATCGACAACGCCTACCTTTGCTGCCGCACGCTCGAACAGGGCGATGCTCTTGGCGGGATAGTTGTTGCGCGACGGATAGAGCACCCCGTCGAACAGCGCTTGGCCGTCGTCTCCGAGAATTGCATGCACCTGGGCGGACACTTGCTGCGTGTGCGTGTAGTCGCGGCTGGCCAACTGCTCCAGGTTCAGGCCGAAGTAGCCCGCCATGACGCCCGGCGCCGTGAGGTCGGCCAAGAGCACATCGTCCATCACGCCTACTGCGCGCACCATCCGGGCCTGGACTTCTTTCAGCGCGATCGAGCGCTTCGTGTCCGCAAGCCACTGGTGCTTATGAAACACCGACTCCATCAGCGCCGTGGGCAGGTCGCGCCCCAGGTAGAGCACGCCGTAGGCCCGCGCCGGGTCATCGTAGCGATTGGTGCTGCTGCGGCCATAGTACAGCGGGCTGCCCCGATAGACGACGCGGCTCACATGCTGGAGCAGTTCACCGGCATCGATCAGGAACGAAGGCAGCTCGTGGCTCATGGCGATCTCGCTTCAATGCACCTGAACGCCCAGTACGTTGAACACGGCATCGGCCACGTCATCGATCGTGCTGTGCGTCACCGCATCCACCGGCGAGCGGCCGCCCAAGCCTTCGAGCGGTTCGGACAGCGCGCGGTAGATCGTCCAGGGGTCGATGCCCTCGACCTCCTGAAGCACGGTTTGGGTCAACTGCTGCTTTACCGGGTCGAGCTGCCAGTCGGGCAGCTTCTGACCGCGCGGCCCCACGTTCAGCGCCAACAGCCGACGGGCGAGGATGTCCTTGTAGATCTGCTGGCGCGACTTGTCCGCCAGCTTGGCGTACTCGGGGATCGGCAGGTTATGCGGCTGGTTGAAGGCTTCCAGCAACACGGCGCGGCCTCGCTGGACGTCGGTTTCAGTCGGTGCCCAGCGCGTTTCGGTGCGCAGCGCGGCCGCCTTGCGTGCCAGGGCCTGCCCCACCGTCTCTCCGTCCAAGTTGGCGGGCAGCTTCACCGCCTCCACGCGCTCGTGAATGAAAGCCTGCAACTCGGCCGCGAAAGCCGGCGCATCCCGGATTTCGACGGTATCCGCGAAGCGGCGCACATCCTCCACCGTGACGCGCGGCAGGCGATCGGCAATGAATTCAATGGCATTGGGCATGGTGATCTCCCAGGCAGGTTTGAGACAGGATTCACTCTAGTCTCTATTGTCGCTTTTGTCAACTTTGTCGCCTTTCGAGAACCTGCCCGGCGGAAGCGGCGTCCACTCAGCATAGAGCGCGACCAGCACCGGCTCGCCGTCCAATCCATTCCACCGAGTTCCCCATTGACGCTGGAATCGCATCCCGTGCCCCGCTATACCGAAACGGTGAAAGGCCAGAGGGCCGAAATGGCAAGGGAACGGGGTGCAAGGGGAAAGGCCCTACCTTGAAAAGGCCAAAAGGCCTCCCGCCCGGCCCGCCATCAGGACACCGACATGCTCTCCCTGTTCCAGCGAAAACGGCCCCCGGTCGCTGCCGCGCCGTCGCCAGCACCCGCCACCGACCTCCCGAAAGGGTTGATGCGGCCGGAGTCGGCCGCATCGTTGCTCGCCACCCCGCGCCGGCAGAAGCTGCTGGAACACATCTGGCAGCGCACCTCGCTTTCGCGCAAGCAGTTCGCCTCCCTGTACCGCGCGCCGCTGGAGCGCTACGCCGAGCTGGTCCAGGCCTTCCCGGCTTCCGAAGCGCATCACCATGCCTACCCGGGCGGCATGCTCGACCATGGCCTCGAAATCGTCGCCTACAGCCTAAAGCTGCGGCAGTCCCATCTGCTGCCCATCGGGGCCAGCCCCGAAGACCAGGCGGCGCAGGCCGAAGCCTGGACTGCGGCCGTCGCCTATGCCGCACTGCTCCATGACATCGGCAAGGTGGCCGTCGATCTGCACGTCGAGCTGGCCGACGGCAGCACCTGGCACCCATGGCACGGCCCGCTGCGCCAACCGTACCGCTTCCGCTACCGCGACGACCGCGAGTACCGGCTTCATAGCGCCGCGACAGGCTTGCTGTACCAGCAATTGCTCAATCGCGATCTGCTGGACTGGCTCAGTGGCTATCCATCCTTGTGGGCGCCGCTGCTCTACGTCTTGGCTGGGCAGTACGAGCACGCCGGGGTTCTGGGCGAGCTTGTCGTGCAGGCCGACCGCGCCTCCGTCGCCCAGGAGCTGGGCGGCGATCCCGCGCGCGCCATGGCCGCGCCCAAGCACTCGCTCCAACGCAAGCTGGTCAACGGGCTGCGCTACCTGCTCAAGGAAGAGCTGAAACTGAACCAGCCGGAGGCCTCCGATGGCTGGCTCACCGAGGACGCGCTGTGGCTGGTGAGCAAGACAGTCTCGGACAAGCTGCGCGCGCACCTGCTGTCCCAGGGGGTCGATGGCATCCCCGCGAACAACACGGCCGTGTTCAACGTGCTACAGGATCATGCCATGTTGCAGCCCACCGCCTCCGGCAAGGCCATCTGGCGCGCAACTATTACCAGTGAGAGTGGCTGGTCCCATGCCTTCACGCTCCTGCGCCTGGCCCCGGCGCTGATCTGGGAGCCCTCGGAGCGACCCAGCCCATTTGCGGGAACCGTGACCGTGGACAACGCCGGCGAGGCCGAGGACGGGCCGCGCCCGTCCGCACCCGACGCTGCATTGCTACCTGGAGCAGCGGTGGCAACGGAGAAGGAGCCCGCAGCAAGCAGCCGTCCAGATCAGTCGGGCGGAAGTCACGCCATACCTCCCAGCACGCAGCGCAATCCGGCCGACCCACTGGAAAGCATGCTGGCGATGTTCGAGACAACGCCTGAGCCGGAGCAGTCCGTCGAAGCCCCGCCAGAGGGTGCCGACGATGCAGCGGTGCCGCTCGACCCTCCCGCATCGGCCCCAGGTCCTTCGGCGCCGACCGCCGCGCCTGCGCCGCACGATTTCGCCTCATTTACCGGGCGGCCATCGGGCGAGCATTTCATGGCCTGGCTGAAACAGGCCGTCCAGACCCGCAAGCTCATCATCAATGACGCCAAGGCCCTGGTACATACCGTGTCCGACACGGTTTACCTGATCAGCCCTGGTGTTTTCCAGCGCTACGCACAAGAGCATCCAACCATTGGGCCGCTTGCGAAGGACGCGGCCCTGCAGGACTGGCAGTGGGTGCAGAAGCGCTTTGAAAAACTCGGACTCCACAGGAAACAGCCATCGGGTCTGAACATCAGGACGTGCGAGGTCATGGGACCGCGCAAAACGCGCCAGGTGCATGGCTATTTGCTCGAAGACCCATCGCACATATTCGATGCCGTTCCACCGAACAATCCTTATCTGTCGCTCAAATAGCCGACTAAGAGGGGAAGTGCCACACGTTCTGTTTGAACGGGTGGCAAGCTTCAGTCGATCCGAAGAGGCTCGAACGACTTGACGAGTTGGTCCACCGCCTTGACCTGCCGCAGCAGCGGTTCGAGCGTGTCCAGTGGCAGAGCGCTGGGTCCGTCACAACGTGCATGCGCCGGGTCGGCGTGTGCTTCGAGGAACAAACCGCCAATGCCGACCGCCATGCCGGCCCGCGCGAGTTCGGGCAACTGTTGGCGACGCCCACCCGAAGCCAACGCATCCGCTTCTCGCCGCTGCAGGCTATGGGTTACGTCGAACACCAGTGGCAGGCCACTGCTGGCAACGCTCATTTCGCGGAAGCCCAACATGTCCACGACGAGATTGTCGTAGCCGAACTGCGTGCCACGCTCGCACAGCAGGACGCGCGGGTTGCCAGCCTCGTGCAGTTTGTGGACGACATGCCTGATCTGGCCCGGGCTGAGGAACTGCGGCTTCTTGACATTCACTACCCGACCGGTGCGGGCAATGGCGGCCACCAGATCGGTCTGCCGGGCCAGGAAGGCCGGAACTTGCAGTACGTCGGCAACGGCAGCGACCTGCATGGCCTGCTCAACCTCATGCACGTCGGTCAAGACTGGGCATCCGAACCGCGACTTGACCGCATCGAGGACCCGCAGCCCTTCCTCCAGGCCGACACCTCGGAAAGAATGGATCGACGAGCGATTGGCCTTGTCGAACGACGCCTTGAAAACGAAGGGTATCCCCAGCTTGCGCGTCACCTCCGCGAAGTGCTCAGCCGCAGCCAGGGTCGTATCGAGATCCTCGATGACGTTGATGCCGCCGAACAGCACGAACGGCAGGTCGTTGGCGACTGTGATGCCCTCGGAAATGGCGACGTGCAGGGAGGTGGCTGATGATGTCGATCGCATAAAAATTCCTCTCGTGATGTCAACGACCGCAGGCGAAAGCGCCGAGCGTCGTCGGCGAAGAATGCCTCACGGTCTTGAGCTTTGCGTGCAGACGCGTCCACAACAGCGCTTACAGGGTCCGACCGGGGTCCGCACCGGCGACTCCGCCCGTGACCACGGTCTTCCTTCAGCGGCTCACTGAAGACCGAGCGCCTTCATCAGCCTCGGCTTCTGGCTCGCGAAGGTGCCATAGAAGACCTCGTCGCCGACGATCGTGATCGGGGCCACGCGCACGCCGGTTCGTGACTTGGCCTCCGCGGAAATCTTCGGGTCGGTCAGGTCGCGCTCTTCAAACGCGATGCCCTGCTGGGACAACCACTCCTTTAGTGCCCGGCAGTCCGGGCAAGTTGGAGTGCTATAGATGAGGATGCGCGGGGTGTTGGCTTGGTTCATGGTCGTGCCTTCACTTGCCCCGAGCGACAAGCCAACTCTTCATCATGGCGATCTCGCCTTCCTGCGCGGAGATGACCTCCTGAGCCAACTTGCGGACCTCCGGGTTCTTGCCGTACTGCAGCGCCACCTTGGCCATGTCGATCGCACCCTGGTGGTGCGGGATCATGCCGCGCATGAAGTCCACATCGGCGTCGCCGCTGAAGTCGATCATCATGTCCGCATGCATGCGGTCGTTGCCGGCACGGTAGGCGGCCGTCGAGGCATCGCCCGAGCTGCCGGCCGCCGCCTGCTGGCCGTTGTCGCCCAGCCACTTGTTCATCATGGCGATCTCGCCTTCCTGCACGGTGATGACCTCCTGGGCCAGCTTGTGAACCTCCGGGTCCTTGCCGTACTGCAGCGCCACCTTGGCCATGTCGATCGCGCCCTGGTGGTGCGGGATCATGCCACGCATGAAATCGACGTCGGCGTTGCCAGTGAACTGCGCTCCCATCCCGGCGTGCATCTGGTCGTTCACGGCGCGATACGCGGTCGTGGAAGGACTGTCATTGGCTGAGGCGCTGGAGGGCATCGCGTGCCCTTGGTGACCTCCGCCCGCACTGGCCTGCATCGCTTCACCCGACGGGACGACCACCTTCTTCTGGACGGCCATCAGGCCGGCGGCGACCACGACGGCGCCCGCAATGAACAAGAGGCTGAACTTGTTGACCTTCATGAAAAAACTCCTTGAATGAGGTTGATGGGTTCACTGTAGGGCCTCCCATTGTTGGAAGGTCAAGCCCTTATTTCGCCCGTCACTTGGCGCTGCACGGCGGTGTGCCCATGCCCATTTCAGTTGCAAGTAATTCTCAACAAAGGTAGGATGTTAGGACGTTAATAGCGAGAGTCCAGGATCATGTCCCAGCAACCGAAAGTTCACGACACCAGCGATTTCCCCATCGTCCGCTTCGACGGCGCAAGCATCTACAACGGATACAGCAGCGCCTGGTGCGCGGAAATGGATGAACTCGTCGCCTGCGGAAAGCCCTTCGTGCTTATCTACGTCGCGGGAGGGCCAGAAGAGACTCTCGACGATCGCGCTCAGCGCGGCGTCTGGCTGAAGACTCACAAGGAGACGCTTGGCGGCACATTGCTCGCGCTCATCCACGTCGAACCGGATTCGGATAAGCGAGCCCAGTTGGAGGCCATGCTGCCAAAGCTCGTCCAGGCTTTCGGTACACCGCAGTCCACCCGGGCCACCCACGCCGATGCCGAGGCGCTGGCCCGGTATGTCCTGGCGGGTGGTCGCGTCGAAGATTCGATATGAACAGCACCGTCCGGTCGCTGTAGCGCACCAAGGGCCTATCCATGAGGACCGGCTACCGCGTGCTCTCCGGGAAACAACCCGCGTTCCGATCAACGGGGCCGGCGACCGGCTGCTCGATGGAAAGCGGCATTGCCAGCGCGGGAGTCGCGCTCGGATCAACCCGATTTCTCAAGTGCCGCAATCAGCGGAGCGACCACGTTCCGCACAGCCGCCGCAGCTGCTTCTCCATCCTGGCGCTCGATAGCATCCACGATCGCCTCATGGGTCGCGAGACCCGGCTCGGGCAGTTCCTTGTCCTTCAGCGCAGTCAGCGTGTTCATGCGGACCGAGTTCGCGAAGTAGCGGTACAGCTCAGCCAGCGCGCCGTTGCCGCACATCCCGGCGATCGCGCAGTGGAAAGCCGTATCGGCCTCGGCAAAGGCCGCGCTCGATGCGTGTTGCTCCTGCTCGCCGCGGGCCTTCAACAGTCGGCGCAGCAGCCCAACGTCCGCCTTGGACCGATGCACCGCGGCCAACCTGGCCGCCTCGGTTTCCAGCATGCAGCGCAACGCGAAGTGCTCTCGCAAGCCGGAACGCCCGACACGGCGCATGACCTCGGCCGGATCGATATTGGTTCGCACGTAGGTGCCATCACCCTGGCGGACTTCCAGGACCTGGCCGTGCGAGAGCACGCGAATGGCTTCCCGCACCGTGTTGCGGCCAACCTCCAGCATCTCGGCCAGTTCCTGCTCCCTGGGGATGCGCTCGCCGACCTTCCAGGCGCCTCCCTCGATCTGGCCGCGGATCAGCTCAATCGTCGAATCGACGAGCGAACGCCGCGGCGCCTGTGGGAGTGTGAAGCGGTTATTCATCGCGGTTCTCAAATGACGTAGAGACGGGAGCCCATCGGACCTCGATTGTAGCAACTCAGGCCTTATACATAGGATGATTCTATGTATTTGACAAAAGAGCAATTGCCGACGGCCTGTGCTTCGTTGCGCGCGACATGCGATTTTCCACCACGCCCGTGCGAGCGGGATTTTTTTCAACACCTTTTGGAGTATTTCGACCATGAACAACATGCAGCACGCCCTGTCATTCAGGCCCCTTCGTTCTTCAGACGGCTTGCGCTGCCGTCCGGTGCAGGCTTTGGGAGCGATATTCCTCGGGCTGGCTTCACTCGCCTATAGCGTCACGTCGCAGGCGGCAGATGAGCCAGAGAACGTGAAGGTGGTCCGGCAATACCTTGACGCCTGGAATGGCGGGCGAACCGACGCGATGGAAAAAGTGCTCGATTCCAACGTCGTCTATTTCAATACCAGCAATGAAGCGTCCCGCACTGGGCCTCAAGCCATTACCGAAGTCTCGCAGTTTCTGATGAAAATCCTGCCCGACCGAAAAATGAAAATCCGTTCGCAGCCGGTTGCCTCCGGCGATGGTGTGGCGATCGAGTGGGAATTCACCGCCACCAAGAACAGCAATGGCGGGACGTCGCCCTCCAGTTCGACCATCAGTTATTTCGGCGCGAGCTTCTTCCGTGTTTCGAACGGAAAGATTGTCTATGCCAGCGACTACTACAACCACAACACCATGCAGAAGCAGCTTCAGCAGTAACGTAAATCCGCAAACAGGAAATCACCGACATGTCCCGCTTCATCATGCACAAGCCCTCGGCGCCGCCAGCGCAGCGGTGAGGCAAGCGCTTTTCCTCAATCCAAGGTAATTGCGCTGGTGACTTGATGAATATCTGACACGCCGGTTATCGAGCCTTGTCTCGATGAAATAGAAATCCCGAATGAAACTACCAACCACGAAGCAGGAACTCCTTGACAAGGTTCGCGCCAGCCACCGAAAGCTCGGGGTAGAAGCTGCCACCATTCCCGCCAGCCACTACCGGCACACGGCCATGATCTGGCAGGAGCCGCGCCTGCATACCAACGCTGCGATGGTCCTGGTGGACGTCATCGTCTGGAACACGATGATCCTGCAGTTCGCGCATGATCGGACGCCTGGACCTTCGGCGTCCTTTTACTCGCCGAGTGCGATGGCGCAGCGGGCCGAGCGTCTTTCTGCCGGCTTCCAGCGCCGTTTCGCGGGCAGAGACCTTCGCGAGCTGGAAGCCATGCTCACGGAGGGACAGGACCGGGTGCTCGACTGCGTGGCGCACCATTCGAACGCCTCGCTTTTCGATCCCGCGTTGAGCCCGATGAAGACCCTCGGGCGCAAGATCCAGTTCTTCACCTCCACCGCCTACGACGACGCGCTGTCGAGGCTGCGCCAGTGGAAGCAGGTGCTGTAGCGGCCGAGGCGACCCACTGCGCGGAGCGCCTCTTGCACCGCTCCGATCAGACCGGAGCTGGCAGCGCCGGCTTTCGCGCGGCCTGCCACAGCAGCGGCACCAGGATCAGCGCCAGGGCCGGGAAGATCATCCAGTTGACCGCCTGCCAGCCCGAGCTGTGCAGGATCGATCCCGCGAGGAACGACACGGCCGCCGTGGCGGCGAAGACGAAGAAATCGTTCATGCCCTGCGCCTTGCTGCGCTCGGCCGGGGTGTGGCAATCGGTGACCATCGCCGTCGCGCCGATGAAGCTGAAGTTCCAGCCGATGCCCAGCAGCGCCAGCGAGCCCCAGAAGTGGGACAGGCCGAGCCCGCCCAGGGCCACCACCCCGGAGGCGGCGAGCAGCACCATGCCGACGGCGGTCACGCGCTCCTTGCCGTAGCGCACCATCAGTCGTCCTGTGAAAAAGCTCGGCCCGAACATCGCCA
>NZ_DJTF01000012.1:0-16037 GCF_002438125.1 Pseudomonas sp. UBA6315 | reverse complement strand
GCGATCATCAAGCACGCCAACGGCATCGTCGACTTCAACCAGGACCACTGCATCGGCTGCGGCTACTGCATCACCGGCTGCCCGTTCAACATCCCGCGCATCTCGCAGAAGGACCACAAGGCGTACAAGTGCACCCTGTGTTCCGACCGTGTGACCGTGGGCCTGGAGCCGGCCTGCGTGAAAACCTGCCCGACCGGGGCGATCGTGTTCGGCAGCAAGGACGAGATGAAGGTGCATGCCGCCGAGCGCATCGTCGACCTCAAGTCGCGCGGTTACGACAACGCCGGGCTGTACGACCCCGACGGCGTCGGCGGCACCCACGTGATGTATGTGCTGCACCATGCCGACACCCCCAGGCTGTATGCCGGCCTGCCGGACCAGCCGGTGATCAGCCCGCTGGTGGGCCTGTGGAAGGGCTTCACCAAGCCGCTGGCGCTGCTGGCCATGGGTGCGGCGGTGCTGGCCGGGTTCTTCCACTATGTGCGCGTCGGCCCGCAGCGGGTGGAAGAGGACGAGCAGCCAACGCCTGCGGACGACAGCGTGCACCAGGTGGACCCGTCGGTCCATGTCTATGACCCGAACCGGCCCGGCGGGCAAGGGGAGCAGCGGCCATGAACGACAACAAACCCATCCTGCGCTACAACGCCAACGAGCGGACCAACCACTGGATCGTCGCCATCCTGTTCTTCATGGCCGGGCTGTCCGGGCTGGCGCTGTTCCACCCGGCGCTGTTCTGGCTCAGCCACCTGTTCGGCGGCGGGCCGTGGACGCGCATCCTGCACCCGTTCATGGGCGTGGCGATGTTCGTGTTCTTCCTCGGCCTGGTGCTGCGCTTCTGGCGCGCCAACTTCATCACCGCCAACGACCGCCTGTGGCTGCGCCGCATCGACCGGGTGATGGTCAACCGCGAAGACGGCGTGCCCCCCATCGGCAAGTACAACGCCGGGCAGAAGCTGCTGTTCTGGACGCTGCTGGTGTGCATGCTGGTGTTGCTGCTCAGCGGCGTGGTGATCTGGCGCCAGTACTTCAGCCACTTCTTCGACATCGGCTCGATCCGCCTGGCGGCACTGGCCCATGCGTTGGCGGGCTTCGTGCTGATCCTCAGCATCATCGTGCACATCTACGCCGGCATCTGGATCAAGGGCTCGATCGGCGCCATGCTGCATGGCTGGGTCAGCCGCGCCTGGGCGCGCAAACACCATGAACTGTGGTACCGCGAAGTGACCGGCGACAAGACGCCGAGCAATCACGGACGTAAAGAAGGATGAGCGCTTGAGCACGATACTCGAACCCGGGCAGATCGAAGCGTCGGCAGTGATGCCGCCGTTTCTGCACCTGCCGCCCGCCAACCTGTTCACCCTGCGCGCCGAGCGCCTGGCGCAGCTGGCCGAGGGCAACGCCTTGGTGCGCTACCTGAAACTGGTCGCGCGCTTGTGCCACGTCCAGCAGCAGCTTGTGGATAACCCGCCCGGCGCCTTGCCGGTAGCCGAGGAGCGCCAGCGCCTGTGCATAAGTCATGGGCTGCCGCCACTGGCGGCCGACAGCCTGGTGCGCGAAGGCGCGTGGCTGGCCTGGTTGCAGGCATTGCTCGGGCACCTCGACGATGAGCCCAACGGCCCGCTCGGCGAGGCCCTGAAAATGCTGCGCGCAAGTGACGACAACCAGCGCAAGGGCTGGGGCATCGCCTTGCTGGCTGGTCAGTACGACGCGGTTCCGGCGGCGCTGGTGCCGTTCATTGGCGCAGCCTTGCAAGCGGCCTGGTCGAGCTGGCTGCTGGCGCTGCCGGCCACCGAACTCAAGCCCGCCGGCAGCCTGGCCCAGTGCCCGGCCTGCGGCTCGCCGGCGATGGCCGGGGTGGTGCGCAACCGGGGCAAGCACAATGGCCTGCGTTACCTGGCCTGTTCGCTGTGTGCCTGCGAATGGCATGTGGTGCGGGTGAAGTGCGTGTATTGCGAGTCGAGCAAGGATTTGCGCTACACCAGCCTCGAAGACGATCGCCATGCGCCGGGCAAGGCGCCGTTGCGGGCCGAGTGCTGCCCGGCGTGCAACAGTTACCTGAAACAGAACTACCTGGAGAACGACGCCGCCGCCGAGCCGCTGGCCGATGACCTGGCCAGCCTTGCCCTGGATATCCGCCTGGACGAGGAGGGCTTCCACCGCCTGGCTCCGAACCTGATGCTCGCACCCGGTGGTGGCTGAGTGTCTACACTGCAACACCGAGTCGCCTCTATCGCCGGCAAGCCGGCTCCCACAGGGTCAGTGCTATCCCCGTGGGAGCCGGCTTGCCGGCGATAGGGCCAGAACAGACAACGGCCCCGCCCAAGGTAGTACTGCATGCCTCAAACCCCCGCCAGCGAAACCCCACGCCTGCCCTCCATCGACACCCTGCTGCGCCACCCGGCCTGCCTCCCGCTAATCGACCGCCACGGCCGCGACGCGGTGCTCGCCACCCTGCGCCAACTGCTCGACGACCTGCGCGACCCGGCCCGCAGCGGCCAGCTCAGCGCCGCCGAACTGGCCGCCGAAGTCCTCCTGGGCCGCACCGGCGAGCGCCTGGCCATCCAGCAACGCAGCCAGGTACGCCGGGTGTTCAACCTCACCGGCACCGTGCTGCACACCAACCTCGGCCGCGCCCTGCTGCCCGAGGAAGCCGTCGAAGCCATGCAGACCGCCGCGCGCTACCCGCTCAACCTGGAATTCGACCTGGCCACCGGCAAGCGCGGCGACCGTGACGACCTGATCGAAGGCCTGATCCGCGAGCTCACCGGCGCCGAAGCCGTCACTGTGGTCAACAACAACGCCGCCGCCGTGCTGCTGGCGCTCAACAGCCTCGGCGCGCGCAAGGAAGGCATCATCTCCCGCGGCGAGCTGATCGAGATCGGCGGGGCGTTTCGCATCCCCGACATCATGGCCCGCGCCGGCGTGAAGCTGCACGAGATCGGCACCACCAACCGCACCCACGCCCGCGACTACGAAGCGGCCATCAACCCGCGCACCGGCCTGCTGATGCGCGTGCATTGCAGCAACTACAGCATCCAGGGCTTCACCACCCAGGTGGCGACCGCCGAGCTGGCGCGCATCGCCCACCAGCATGAGCTGCCACTGCTCGAAGACCTCGGCAGCGGCAGCCTGCTCGACCTGACCCGCTGGGGCCTGCCCGCCGAACCGACGGTGCGCCAGGCCCTGGCCGACGGCGCCGACATCGTCACCTTCAGCGGCGACAAGCTGCTCGGCGGCCCGCAAGCCGGGATCATCGTCGGGCGCAAGGAGCTGATCGCCAAGATCAAGAAGAACCCGCTCAAGCGCGCCCTGCGCGTCGACAAGATCACCCTCGCCGCACTCGAGGCGGTGCTGGCGCTGTACCGCAACCCCGACCGCCTGGCCGAGCGCTTGCCCAGCCTGCGCCTGCTGACCCGCAGCCAGGCCGAGATCCAGGCCCAGGCCGAGCGCCTGGCCCCCGAGCTCGCGGCCCACCTTGGCGAACCTTGGCAAGTCAGCGTGGAGCCTGCGCTGGGCATGATCGGCAGCGGCAGCCAGCCGGTGGCGCGCCTGCCGAGCGCGGCGTTGTGCCTGCGTCCGCAGGTGTCGAAGAAATTGCGCGGGCGCAGCCTGCACGTGCTGGAGCGGGCCTTGCGCGGCTTGCCGGTGCCGGTGCTCGGGCGCATCGATGACGACGCCTTGTGGCTCGACCTGCGCCAGCTCGACGACGAAGCCCAATGGCTGGCGCAACTGCCGGCCCTGCAACTGGGGCCGGTGCAGTGATCGTGGGCACCGCGGGCCATATCGACCACGGCAAGACCGCACTGCTCAAGGCCCTGACCGGCCAAGCCGGCGACCAGCGCCAGGAAGAACGTGAGCGCGGCATGACCATCGACCTCGGCTACCGCTATGCCGCGCTCAGCGAAGGCGCGCCGCTGACCGGGTTCATCGATGTGCCGGGCCATGAGCGTTTCATCCACAACATGCTCGCCGGTGCCCATGGCATCGACCTGGTGTTGCTGGTGGTGGCGGCCGACGATGGGGTGATGCCGCAGACCCGCGAGCACCTGGCGATCATCGAGCTGCTGGGCATTCCCCAGGCGCTGGTGGCCATCAGCAAGTGCGACCGGGTAGCGCCGGCGCGCCTGGCCGAGGTGCAGGCGCAAGTGGCCGAGCTGCTGGCGCCAGGCCCCTATGCAGGGGCGCGGCAGTTTGCGTTGTCGAGTGTCACAGGGGAGGGCATCGAGGCGTTGCGCCAGGCCCTGCTGGAGGCTGAGGCCCGGGTTCGCCAGCGCAGCGCGCGCGGCGGCTTGCGCCTGGCGGTAGACCGCGCGTTTGCAGTGACCGGTGCCGGCGTGGTGGTAACCGGCACGGCCCTGGCCGGGCGCGTGTGTGCCGGCGATACCTTACTGTTGGGCAAGGCCGGCAAGGCGGTGCGGGTGCGTGGCCTGCATGCGCAGAACCAGGCTGCTTTGGTGGCCGAGGCCGGCCAGCGGGTGGCGCTGAACATCGCCGCCGAACGCCTGGCGGTGGAGCAGGTGCACCGTGGCGACTGGCTGGTGCCCGAATGGCTGCATGCGCCCAGCGTGCGCGTGGATATCGACCTGCACCTGTTGCCAAGCGAGCTGCGCGCCTTCGAACACTTCAGCGCCGTGCACGTGCACCTCGGCACCCAGGATGTGACAGCCCGGGTGGCGTTGCTCGAAGGCGAAACCCTGGCCGCCGGCCAGCGCATGTTCGCCCAGCTGCTGCTCAACGCGCCGCTGCAGGCGGTGCACGGCGACCGCCTGGTGCTGCGCGACCAGCGCGCCCAGCGCACGCTGGGTGGCGGCAGGGTGCTCGACCCTTTTGCCCCGAGCCGCCAGCGCCGCAGCGAAGAACGCCTGCGCCAGTTGCAGGTGCTGCGCGATGCCCAAGAGCTGGAGCAGGCCCTGCCGGCACTGCTTGCCAACGCGCCGGGCGGGCTCGACCCGCAGCGCCTGGAGCGCCAGTTCAATCGCCTGCGCGACACCTGGCAGCTGCCCGAGGGCGTGTTGGTGGTGGCCACGCGGCAGGGCCAGTTGCTGTTTGCCCACCGCCAGTGGCAGGCGCTCAAGCGCCAGGTGCTTGAGCATCTGGCGCGTTTCCACGAACAGGAGCCCGACCAGCTCGGCCCCGACCGTGACCGCTTGCGCCGCTTTGCCGCCTTGCCACTGGAGCGCCCGGCGTTCGTCAGCTTGCTCGATGAGTTACTTGGCGAAGCGCTGATCGCCAGCAGCGGGCCGTGGCTGCACCTGCCCGATCACAAGGTGCAGTTGAGCGAGGCCGACAACGCCTTATGGGCGCGCCTGCAGCCAAGCTTGCTGGAAGGGCAATACGATCCGCCTTGGGTCAGGACCTTGGCGGCGCAAGCACAATGCGCCGAAGCCGATGTGCGCCTGTTGCTGCGCAAGCTGGCGCGGCTGGGCCTGGTGCACCAGGTGGTGCGCGACCTGTTCTACCCTGAAGCGACGCTACAGCGCATGGCAGAGCTGTTGCTGGCCCAGGCCAGTGCAACGCCGATAGTGCAGGTGGCGGCGTTTCGCGATATGTTGGGCATCGGTCGCAAGCGCAGTGTGCAGATTCTCGAATACTTCGACCGCATCGGCCTGACCCGCAGGGTTGCCGATCAGCGTTACATCCGTGCCGACAGCGCACTGGCCCAGCAGCAGGCCAGGCACTGAGTACAAGGAAGGCAATCGCGCCCGGTGGCGCGGCCGGGCTTCAAACCCGGTTGGGGACGGCAGCCGTTCCCGGGCAGGTTCGACTCCCGCTGCCTTCCGCCATTTCAGTCAGGCGCGTTCGCCACACAAATCCAGGGCAAACCACTGCTCTGCGGTTTCGACATCCAGCCCCGCGCCCAGCAATGCAAACAGCTTGGCCAAGGCCGCCTCACGGGTCATGCCGCCGCCGCTGACCAACCCTGCCTGGCGCAGCCGATTGCCTGCCGCATAGGTATCGAACACCACCGACCCTTCCGGGCACTGGCTGATGGCAACCAGCATCACCCCGCGCTGACGCGCCGCGCGCAGCACCTCGAGCAAGGCCTGGTCATCCGAGGGGCCGGTGCCGCTGCCATAACACTCCAGCAGCAAACCTTGCACGCCGGTGTCGAGCACGCCGCGCAGGTGCGCTGCCTGCAAGCCTGGGTACACCGGCATCACCGCCAGGTTGACCGGCTGGCGCTGCTGGCGATAACCCAGCGCCTCTGGCACTTGGCTCGCGCGCTCGCCTTCTCGGTGGCGCGGCAGCGCGGCGAAGGCGTCAAACGCTTCGCTGCGCAGTTTCGAGGCGCGGCAGCCATGCAGCAGCTGGCCGTGGAAGTACAATTGCACGCCCTCTTCCAGGCCAGCCTCGAACTGCCCGAGGGCGCCGCACAGGTTGCCCCAGGCATCGCTGCCCGGCGCGCCGGCCGGCAGCATCGAGCCGGTCAGCAGCACCGGCACCGACAGGCCCAGCAACAGGAACGACAGGGCCGCCGCGCTGTGCGCCAGGCTGTCGGTGCCATGCAGCACCAGCACGCCGTCATGGCCGGCATCCACCGCCGCGACGATGGCATCGCGCATGGCCAGCCAGTTGTGCTGCTGCATGTTGGCGCTGTCCAGCAGCGGGTTCAGCTCCTGCAGCGTCCACGGCACCTTCGGTGCATCGCTCAGCTGGGCCAGGTGCTCGCGCATGCGCGCATCGAAACCACCAGCGGGCGCCAGGCCCTCGGCGGTTTCGAGCATGCCGATGGTGCCCCCGGTGTAGAGGACGAGAAGATTCTTGACTGCACGCATGGAAAGCATCCGTAGCGGTGAGCGAAAGAGAAGCAGCCGCCCGCGGACGGGGCGGCTGGGCAGGGCAGGATATCAGCGTTGCGGCTGGGCTTGGCCAGTGGTGTTGGCTGCGGCAGGTTCAACCTGTGCATTGGCAGGCCAGGCATTGCGGTCCAGGTCCAGGTCGGTGAACTTGGCCGAGTCGAACACGGGCTGGGCGACGCCTGCCTTGCGCTGGTCGTCGTAGTCGCGCATCACCCGCAGGCCGACCTTGAACAGCATGGCCAGGGCGATCAGGTTGACGAACGCCAGGCAGGTCATGGTGATGTCGGCGAAGGCGAACACGGTCGACAGGTCCTGCATCGAGCCCCACACCACCAGCGCCAGTACCAGGCCGCGGAACACCATCAGCACCACGCGGTTGCGGCTGAGGAACTGCAGGCTGTTTTCGCCCAGGTAGTAGTTGTAGAGGATGCAGGTGAACACGAACAGCGACAGCGCCACGCTGACGAACAGGCGGCCCCAGTCACCGACCACGGCGGCCAGCGAGTTCTGGGTCAGGACGATGCCGTCGCCTTCGAAGCCTGGGGTGTAGAAGCCCGACAGCAAAATCAGCAGCGCGGTGCAGGTGCAGATCACGAAGGTGTCGAGGAACACGCTGAAGGCCTGCACCACGCCCTGGGCACCCGGGTGCTTCACGGCGGCCACGGCGGCGACGTTGGGTGCACTGCCAAGGCCGGCTTCGTTGGCGAACACGCCACGCTTCACGCCCATGACGATGGCGCTGCCGAGCAGGCCGCCGAATGCTGGGTCGAGGCCGAAGGCGCTCTTGAAGATGGTTTCGAGCATGGCTGGCACGTGCTCGATCTGGGTGCCGATCACGTACAGGGTCACGCCGATGTAGGCCAGGGTCTTGACCGGCACCAGCAGGTCCGACACTGCGGCGATGCGCTTGATGCCGCCGAGGAAGGTGATGGCCAGCAGCACTGCCAGCACGATGCCGGTGTGGCTTGGGTCGAAGTCGAAGGCGTTCTGCAGCGAGTGGGTCACGGTGTACGACTGCAGGCCGATGAAGGCGAAGCCGTAGGTGACCAGCAGCAGGATCGAGAACACGATCGCCATGTTCTTGCGCTTGAGGCCGTGCTGGATGTAGTACGCCGGGCCGCCGCGGTACAGGCCATCGCCATCGGCGCGCTTGTAGACCTGGGCCAGGGTGCATTCGAAGAAGCTGCTGGCCATGCCGACCAGGGCCGTGACCCACATCCAGAACACCGCACCCGGGCCACCCAGGGTCACGGCAATGCCGACACCGGCGATGTTACCGGCACCCACGCGGCCGGCGAGGCTCAGCATCAGGGCCTGGAAGGAGCTCAGCTGGCCTGCCTGGCCACGCAGCGACTCTTTGAACACGGCGAACATGTGGCCGAAATGGCGGAACTGAACGAACCGCGAGCGGATGGTGAAGTAACCGCCGAGACCGACGATCAGCACGATGAGGAGTTTCCCCGAGAGGAAATCGTTGAGTGCTTCGAGCATTGGAAAATGACCTCGATTCTTATTCTTCGCATGGAAAGACCAGCGGACGGCAGGCGCACCGCTATTCGTTGGGGCGCATGGTTGGCCATGACAAGAGTGGTTACAATTTCGCGGGTTGCTCTGACTTGATGCGACTTGATGCTAGAATGGCGCCATTCGCGTCACCAGGATTTTGCGCATGAGCGATCATTTCGCTACCAATCTGAAATTGGCCTGCAGCCACTACCGCTCTATTTCCGAAGTTTGCCGGCAGCTGTCGATCAACCGCGCGCAGTTCAACAAGTACCTCAGCGGGCAGAGCCGCCCGACGGCTTTCAACCTCAAGCGCATCGGCGATTTTTTCGGCGTCGAGGATTACGAACTGAACCTGCCGCCCGAGCAGTTCTCCCGTTTGATCGGCGCACGGGTGTCGAGCGTGAACGACCAGCCCAGCGACCCGATCAGCGACTTGTTCCGGCCGTTGCACGAACACGCCGGCAACCTGTCGCGCTACTGCGGCTACTACTTCGAGTACTCCAACTGCATGTCGGTACCCGGCACCATCCTGGTGTCGCTGGTGCACCTGCGGGAAGAACGCGGCCGCTTCCTGTTCGAGCGCCAGGAACGCCAGGAGCGCTCCAGCGCCACCGACCAGCACGCCGAGGTGCGCTGCCGCTACTTGGGCGCTGCCTTCCAGCTGCAGGACCGGATGTTCCTGATCGACTACGAGTCGCTGACCCTCAACGAGATGAGCCAGACCATCCTAATCCCCAGCTTCAAGAGCCGCATCACCCGCTTGAACGGCCTCAAGACCGGGGTTTCCAGCGGCGACCGGCGCAACCCGGCCTGTACCCGGGTGGTGTGGGAGTACCTGGGCGAGGAGATCAACCGCATCAACGCCTACCGGCAGGTGAAGCTGTACCAGCCGGATGATCCGCGGATCGATGATGATGTGCGTGAGCGGTTGAGTGTGGGGCCGTTGAGCAATGGGTTGTTCGAAATCGAATGACGGTATTGCCCATCGCCGGCAAGCCGGCTCCCACTACCACCTGTGGGAGCCGGCTTGCCGGCGATAAGGCCAAGATAAAATCTCGCAACGCTTCAGAGCTGACGCAGCCATTCACCTACGGGATGCCCATTATCGAGCAGCAGCTTCAATGCCATCAGGCAGCACACGGTGATGAGCAGCGGCTTGACCAGTCTCGGTCCAAAGTAGAGGGCGCAACGAGCGCCGAGTTGCGCACCGATGATGGCGCACAGTGCCATGGCCAGCGCCAGGGGCCAGATGATGGCGCCGCCGAACGCAAAAACCGACAGGGCACCCAGGTTGCAGGACGCATTGAGCAGCTTGCTGCTGCAGATTGCCTGCATCAGGTGCTGCCCCAGCAGCAGGGTGAAGGCGACCATGAAGAACGACCCGGTACCTGGGCCGAAAATGCCGTCGTAGAAGCCAATGGCTGGGGCAACCAGCAGGGTGAAGCACAAGACCGATATCCGTTGTTTGCGCTCGTGGTCTGCCAGTTTGGGACAAAGCGCAAAGTAGGCAGCCACCGCAATCAGCAGAATAGGGGCCGAAACCTCCAGCACGGCCCTGTCGAGCAGGCTGATCGACAGGGCGCCCGCAACGCCGCCGACAAATGACAACACGGCCATTGGCCAACCTGCGCGCCAATCAATCATTCGCTTGCGGGCGAATGCCAAGACCGCCGAAACGCTGGCTGAGGAAGCCTGAAATTTGTTGGTTGCCATCGCAGCTAACGGATCAATTCCGACAATGAACAGGGCCGGTAGGGTGACCAAACCTCCACCGCCAGCTATCGCATCGAAGAAGCCGGCCAGCAAGGCAATGGTGGCGAGGATTAACAGGGTTGAGATTTCAACTTCCATGAGCATTTATCCGGCCTCGGATGCAGCAACAGTAGGGATTGGCGCCGTACTTCGGTGTCTGTAGGTAAAAGCTGAGACCTATTGCCGCAGCTCGGCTTATTACGTCGATTTTCCTTGGCCTTGGATGTCAGGGAAGATCAGTCTCCTATGTAGGGCGATTCCCAGCTGATCGTGGGAGAAGGGCCTTATCACCCCTAAACCCCCAGGGTTGGACTTCCCCGCCCGGAAACCGCAAAATGGCCCCTTTCCCCCAATCAACCTGTTCGGATCTGCTGACTCTATGCGTATGCGCCTGATGCTGTTGGGTGGTGGCAATGCCCTCGGGCAAGCGCTGATTCGTCTCGGGGCCGAGGAGGACATCACTTTCCTGGCCCCGCGCCCGCCGGAAGACGGCTGGGGGCCGGCCAGCCTCACTCAGCTGCTGGACGATCACCGCCCCGATGCCCTGGTCAACCTGGCCTACTACTTCGACTGGTTCCAGGCCGAGTCGGTCAGCGAACAGCGCCTGGCCCAGCAGGAGCGCGCGGTCGAGCGGCTGGCGGAGCTGTGCCAGCACCACCAGATCACCCTGGTGCAGCCTTCGAGCTACCGGGTGTTCGATGGCTCGCGGGCAACCGCCTACAGCGAAAAGGACGAGCCGGTGCCGCTGGGCCTGCGTGGCCAGGCCCTGTGGCGCATCGAGCAGAGCGTGCGCGCGGCCTGCCCGCAGCATGTGCTGCTGCGCTTCGGCTGGCTGCTCGACGAAAGCATCGACGGCGCCTTGGGCCGCTTCCTGACCCGTGCCGAGCAGCCCCAGGAGCTGTTGCTGGCCGACGACCGCCGGGGCAACCCGACGCCGGTCGACGATGCCGCGCGGGTGATCCTCTCGGTGCTCAAGCAGCTCGACTGCAGCGCCCCGCTGTGGGGCACCTACCATTACGCCGGCAACGAGGCGACCACGCCGCTGGCGCTGGGCCAGGCGATCCTCACCGAGGCCGGGCAGTATCGCCAGCTGGCGGTGCAGGCGCCGACCGCCCAGGCCCACGCCGCCCGCCCCGATGCCAGCGAAGAGCCGCAGAACGCGGTGCTGGCCTGCAAGAAGATCCTTCACACCTTCGGCATCAAGCCGCGTGCCTGGCGCGCCGGTTTGCCGCCCCTACTGGACCGTTTCTACCGCCATGGCTGACGCCCCCATCCTGATCACCGGCGGCGCCGGCTTCATCGGCTCCCACCTGTGCGATGCGTTGCTCGGCAAAGGCTACGCCGTGCGCGTGCTCGACGACCTGTCCACGGGCAAGCGCGACAACCTGCAACTGGGCAACCCGCGCCTGGAGCTGATCGAAGGCGATGTCGCCGACGCCAAGCTGGTCGAACGGGCTGCGGCGGGCTGCAGTGCCGTCGTGCACCTGGCGGCAGTGGCCTCGGTCCAGGCCTCGGTCGAAGACCCGGTAAAGACCCACCAGAGCAATTTCATCGGCACCCTCAACGTGTGCGAGGCCATGCGCGTGCATGGCCTGCGCCGCGTGCTGTTCGCCTCGAGCGCCGCGGTGTACGGCAACAACGGCGAAGGCCAGTCGATTGCCGAAGACACCCCCAAGGCGCCCTTGACCCCCTACGCGGTGGACAAGCTGGCCAGCGAGCAGTACCTGGACTTCTACCGCCGCCAGCATGGCCTGGAGCCGGTGGTGTTCCGCTTCTTCAACATCTTCGGCCCACGCCAGGACCCTTCCTCGCCGTACTCCGGGGTCATCAGCATCTTCAGCGAACGCGCCACCCAAGGGCTGCCGATCATGGTATTCGGCGATGGCGAGCAGACCCGCGACTTCCTCTACGTGGGCGACCTGGTGCAGGTGATGGTGCAGGCGCTGGAGCAGCCGCAGGTGGAGGAGGGTGCGGTGAACATCGGCCTGAACCAGGCGACGTCGCTGAACCAGTTGCTCAAGGCGCTGGAGCAGGTGGTGGGCAGCTTGCCGGCGGTGAGCTACGGCCAGGCGCGTTCCGGTGACATCCGCCATTCGCGGGCAGACAACCAGCGCCTGCTGGCGCGCTTCGATTTCCCCGAGCCGACCTCGATGGTCGACGGCCTGGCACGGCTGCTCGGCAAGGCCTGATTCAGCGCGGCACCGCCAATCTTCAGCGGTGCCGTACCACCTTGCGCACGCAGTCCTGCGCTGCCAGTACCCTGCCATCCGCCGCTCGCACCTGCAGCGCTTCAAGCGGGCGCTCGTGGGTTTTATCCACAAGCGCCGAGCGCGTTTCGCCAGCCTCGAACAGATAATGTTCCCCCCACTGGCGCAATCCCACCACGATCGGAAATACCGAGCGGCCCTTCTCGGTCAGCACGTATTCCTTGTAGGCACTGCCATCGGACGCCGGCTGCAGCGCGAGCAGCCCGCTTTCCACCAGCAGCTTCAGGCGCGAAGCGAGGATGTTCTTCGCCAGCCCCAGGTTCTTCTGGAATTCACTGAAGCGGCGCAGGCCGTCGAAGGCATCGCGCAGGATCATCAGCGCCCAGCGATCACCTAGCACTTGCAGCGCCCGGGCCACGGGGCATTGGGCATTCACTTCATCGAGCATCGCCATCATCTGCCTTGAACATGTGGTTGCAGATTAAAACTACATTTGCTAGATATCCAGCATGTGGTTTCATTTTGAAACCAGAAATGCAGGAGTCGTTTCGATGAGCCGGTGGATAACGTTGCTGCTTGCCACGACCTGTGCCATGGCAGTGGCCACAGTCTATTTTGCCCAGCCATTGCTTGAGTCGATCGCCAGCGAGCTGGGTGTGGCCCAGCGGCAGATTGGCTGGGTGGTGGGCGCGACCCAGGCGGGCTACGCCCTGGGCCTGGTGTTGATCGTGCCCCTGGGCGACCTGGTCAATCGCAAGCAGCTGTTGCTCGCGCAGTTGCTGGTGGCCAGCGTGGCCCTGGTCACCGCCGGCCTGTCGCGGGACTGGCCACTGCTGCTGGCCGCCCTGGCCCTGGTGGGGCTGATGGCGGTGATGGTGCAGGTGATGGTCGCGCTCGCGGCCACTCTGGCCAACCCGGCCCAACAAGGGCAGGCGGTGGGCACGGTCACCAGCGGCATCGTGTTGGGCATTCTGCTGGCGCGCCTGGTCTCGGGTGTGCTTGCCGACCTGGCCGGTTGGCGCAGCGTTTACTTCGTGGCCGCCGCATTGCTGCTGCTGATGGCGGTGGTGCTCTGGCGATGGCTGCCCAGCGGGCGCCCAGTGGCGCATCGGACGGGGTACTGGCAGCTGATCGGCTCGCTGTTCGGCTTGTATCGACACGACCGTCTGCTGCGCCAGCGTGGTCTGTTTGGCCTGTTGATCTTCGCCAGCTTCAGCGTGCTGTGGAGCGCCATGGCCCTGCCCCTGAGCGCTTCGCCGCGGGTGCTCAGCCACACCGAGATCGGCCTGTTCGGCCTGGCGGGTATCGCAGGCACCTTGGCCGCGTCGCGCGCTGGCGGGCTGGCTGATCGAGGGCTGGGCGAGCGCACCACCGGCGTGGCGCTGGCGCTGTTGACGCTGTCGTGGATACCGACGGCCTTCGTCGAGCAATCGCTGCTGGCGCTGGTACTGGGGGTGGTGATGCTGGACCTTGCCGTGCAGGCCGTGCATGTCACCAACCAGAGCTTGTTGCTGGCGGGGCGCAGCGAGATGGCCAGCCGCCTGGTGGCGGCCTACATGTGCTGCTATTCGATCGGCAGCGGCGTGGGGGCGGTGCTGGCGAGCTGGGTGTACGCCAGCTGGGGGTGGGCAGCGGTGTGTGCCCTGGGGATGGCGTTCAGCGCGGTGGCGCTGGGCTACTGGGGGTGGCTGCAAAAGCAAAGGGCGGCCGAAGCCGCCCTGGGGTGTGTCGGTCAGAACTTGTAGCCAAGCCCGACCATGTAGACCCATGGGTCCACGTCCACGTTGACCTTGGTCTTGCTGTAGCCCAGCGCGCTCGGGCCGTCGACGCTGGCCTTGGTGTCGATGTCGACGTACCAGACCGAGGCGTTGACCAGGAAATTGTCGGTCAGCATGTAGTCCATGCCCAGCTGGCCGGCGATGCCCACCGAGTCCTGCAGCTTGAGGTTGCTGAAGCCCTGTTGCTTGCGGGCGCTGGTCAGGTCTTCGTCGAAGAACATGGTGTAGTTGATACCGATGCCGGCATACGGCTGGAAGCGCGAGTTCGGCGCCATCGGGTAGTACTGCACGGACAGGGTCGGTGGCAGTTGCTTGATGTCTGCCAGCTTGCCGTCCAGGCCGCCGCCCAGGCCCTGCACGCCGACGGTGTGCTTGAACGGGGTGGCCGCCAGCAGCTCGAGGCCGATGTGGTCGGTGAGCATGTAGGCGAAGGTCAGGCCCAGCTGGGTGTCGCTGTCCAGGGTTGCCTTGGTGCCCGACACCTTGTTGCCATCGAACTTCAGGTCGCCGCTGTTCTCGTTCGGTGCGGTGGTGATGGCACCTGCGCGCAGGATCATGTCTCCGGCCTGGTAGGCGTGGGCGGCAGGGGCGGCGAGCGCAAGGGCCACAAGCGAGGCGCCGAGCAAGGACTTGTTCATGGAAGCTCCCAAAGGACGTTATTAATTGAGTAGTCCAATGGTACGGAGCTGGATAAATAGAAAGTTTGACCCAGCTCAAAGAAGCGGATTGCCAAGTTGGAATCAGTTCTCACTTCAGCTCATACGCGTATATTTTCTCGGCGTCCATCTGGTAGCCGGCATCGGCAAGTTCGCTGGTGGAGGCTTTGACTTGCAGTTTTCCTTCGATCCAGTAGGGCTGGTAGAGGTCTTCGACGCGCACGCCCATTTCGCTGAAGATGTGCACGATCTGGTTGGAAGGCGGTGGCGGCACGTGGATGCACGCGCCGTAGTAGGGCACCAGCAGAAATTCGGTGGTGCGGCCTTCCTCGCTGACTTCCAGCGGCACGATGTAGCCGGGCAGCTTGATCAGCTGGCCATCCAGCGCCTCGACCACCGGGGCATTGGGCGCTTGCTGGGGCGCAGGAGGCGCCGCCTCGGCAGATAGGGCATTGCTCAGTTGCGACATGTCGTGCAGCGGGGTGAGCTGGGGCGCGATGACGGGGGCGCCTTCCGGGATCAGCGCGGGCCAGTCGAGTTCGCGGGGCTCTGCCGCCCACAGTGGCAATGCCAGCATACACAGCAGCATAAACAGCAGGCCTTGCAGTGCCTGCGCTGGCCTCATCGCCGGCAAGCCGGCTCCCACAGAGCTTGTAGGAGCCGGCTTGCCGGCGATGAGGCCAGCGAATTTGTCGATCATGTCCAGCCCTCAAAGGTGAATCGACAAGCCATCGGCCAGCGACTGCCGATAGGCGCGCCAGGCCGGCACACTGCCCATCAGCAGGGCTGCGCCAAGGATGATAGCCAGCAACGTCCACTCATGCGCGCTGGGCCAGGCCAGTGGCAGGTACAAGCCGTAATTGGCCTGCACATAGCCCTGGGCCAGGGCGATCCCCGCATACAGCAACCCCAGCCCCGCCGCGATGCCCGCCACCGCCAGTGCCAGCGCTTCGAGCACCAGCAACCCGGCAATGTGCCACGGGCGAGCCCCCACCGAGCGCAGGATCGCCATCTCCCGCCGGCGTTCGTTGAGGCTGGTGAGAATGGCCGTGAGCATGCCGATCAAGCCGGTCAGCACCACGAACAGCGACACCACGAACAGCGCCTGTTCGGCCGTGCCCATCAGGCTCCACAGCTCTTGCAGCGCCACGCCGGGCAAGATCGCCAGCAACGGCTCGTTGCGGTATTCGTTGATCTCGCGCTGCAGGCTGAAGGTGGCGATCTTGCTGTTCAGGCCGAGCATGAAGGCGGTGATGGCGGCCGGTTGCAGGTCCATGGTCCGCGCCTGCTCGGCGCTGATGCGCCCGGCACCGCGGGCCGGCACGCCGTTGTGCCAGT
>NZ_DJTF01000168.1:0-9844 GCF_002438125.1 Pseudomonas sp. UBA6315 | reverse complement strand
CCGCGGGCCAGGCCTGCGCCGCTCAGGTACAGCTCGCCGATCACCCCGGCTGCCTGCGGCTGCAGGCCGGCATCGAGGATCCAGCAACCCAGGTTGGCGATGGGGGTGCCGATCGGCACGCTGGTCTTGCCTTCGTCGCGGCAGGTCCAGTGGGTGACGTCGATGGCCGCCTCGGTGGGGCCGTAGAGGTTGTACAGGCGCGCCTGCGGCAAATGCTCGAACACCTGCAACTGGGCTTCCACCGGCAGGGCTTCACCGCTGCAGATGATGCGTTGCAGGCCGATACAGCGGGCCATTTCGCCATCGAGCAGGAAGGCCTGGAGCATCGAGGGCACGAAGTGCAGGGTGGTGACCTGGTGCTGTTCGATCAGTTGCACCAGGCGCGCCGGGTCGCGGTGGTCGCCTGGCGCGGCGATGGCCAGGCGGGCGCCGGTGATCAGCGGCCAGAAGAACTCCCACACCGACACGTCGAAGCTGAATGGGGTTTTCTGCAGCACGGTGTCGCTGGCGTCCAGCTTGTAGGCGGCTTGCATCCACTGCAGGCGGTTGGCGAGGGCCTGGTGGCTGTTGCCGGCGCCCTTGGGGCGGCCGGTGGAGCCGGAGGTGTAGATGACATAAGCCAGTTGCTCGGGCGTGCAGGGCAGTTGCGGGTCGTGCTCGGGCTGCGCGGTTTGCGCGGTGTCGAGCAGTAGCACCGGTAAACCGGCCGGCAGCGGTAGCAGATTACGCAGATGCGATTGGGTCAGCAGCAGGCCGATGCTGCTGTCTTCGAACATGTAGCTCAGGCGCTCGGCGGGGTATTCCGGGTCCAGCGGCACATAGGCGCCGCCGGCCTTGAGGATCGCCAGCAGGCCGACCACCAGCTCCAGGCTGCGCTCGGCGGCGATACCCACCGGGGTGTCCTGGCGCACGCCATGGGCAATCAGGGCATGGGCCAGCTGGTTGGCCTGGCGGTTGAGCTGGGCATAGGTCAGGGTGGTGTCGCCGAACAGCAGCGCGGTGGCGTCGGGGGTGCTGCTTACTTGCGCTTCGAACAGGGCATGGATCGACGGCGCACTGGGGTAGGCCTGGGCGGTGGCGTTCCAGTCTTGCTGCTGTTGCTGGTGCTGGGCGGTGGACGGCAGCTGCAGCTCGCCGAGCGCGCAGTGCGGGTGGTCGAGCATGGCCTGCAGCAGCGCCAGCCAGTCCTGGCCCAGGCGCTGGGCGGTGGCGGCGTCGAACAGCGTGGCGTCGTATTCCAGGGTGATGCGCAACTGCTCGCGGCCGGCCTGAACGTTCAGGCTGAGGTCGAATTTGGCGTTGGCGGGCACGCTGGGCAGCGGCTCGATGCGCAGGCCGGCAAAGCTTGGGGCGGGCTGCTCGGCGTTGTCGCTGGTCCAGTTGAACAGGCAGTGGAACAGCGCGCCGCTGGCGCCCTGGCGCTGCTCGGCAAGCACGTGTTCCAACGGGTGGTCGGCGTGCTCCAGGCAGGCCAGGGCATGCCGGCGGACCTGGTCGAACAGGCCGGCGACGGTCTGGCGTGGGTCGAGGCGGCCGCGGTGGATCTGGCTGTTGACGAAGTAGCCGATCAGTTCCTGGACCTGCTCCTGGTTACGCCCGGCGTTGGGCACGCCGAGGATGAAGTCGTCCTGGCCGCTGCGCCGGCCAAGCACCAGTTGCCAGGCCGCCAGCAGCACCATGAACGGGGTCAGGCCAAGGCTGCGGCAAGTGGCCTGGAGCTGGTTGAACAGGCCTGGCGCCATGGCCCATTCACAGGCCCCGGCGGCCTGTGGCGGGCGGCTGCCGCGGGGGTGGTCGGTGGGCAGTTCGAGCAGGGTGATGCCGCCATCCAGGTAGCCGCGCCAGTAGTGCGCGGCCTGGGCCTGCGCCGGGCTGGCCAGGTAGGCGCCGCGCTGCCAGTGGGCGAAGTCGTGGTACTGCACGGCCGGGCGCGGCAAGGCCTGCCCGCTGGCATACGCCTGTGCCAGGTCGCGCAACAGCAGCGGGTTGGACCAGGCATCGCTGATGCTGTGGTGGCTGGTCAGCGTCAGCACATGGCGGTCGCTGTCCAGCTGGTACATGCAGGCGCGCAGCAGCGGGGCCTGGGCGAGGTCGAACGGGGTGCTGGCGTCAGCCTCCAGTGCCGCTTGCAGCCTGGCCTGCGGCTGGCCGCGCAGGTCGACGCTGCGCAGGTTCAGGCGCGCCTCGCGTTCCACCCGCAGGCGTGGCTGGCCCTGAATTTCCTGGATGCACGAACGCAGGATGTCGTGCCGATCGATCACCCGGTCCAGGGCCTGCTGCAAGTCGGCGGCGCGCAACCTGCCCTGCAGCATGAAGGCGCGCGGCTGGTTGTAGGTGGCGGCGTCGGGGTCGAGCTGGGCGAGCAGCCAGAGCTGCTCCTGGGCGAAGGACAGCGGGGCGTCCGTGGTGCCCAGGGCAACGATGCCGGCAGGGGTGGCGGTGGGCTCGTCGAGCCCGCAGAGCAGGGCCAGCAGCGCGTCATCGGTGGAGTGGTCGTGGGGTGTCATCTCGGTCTCGCCATCACTGGAGAATTAAGCGTATTGAGAGAGACGAAGGGGCAGCGGGGTGATTTAGGCGGGCGGTGCAACAGCCGCACCTGGCGCGCACGGGGCGCGCCAGGTGGGTTTCAGGCGAGGGCGGGGGCGCGTTCGACCACGACCTTGCCGGCCTGCAGGCGGACCAGCTGGTCGGCGATGTCGAAGTAGCGGTCGTCGTGGGAGATGACGATGATGGTCTTGCCCAGGCGCTTGAGGTCAGGTAGCAGCTCGGTATAGAAGATGCGCCGGAAGGTCGGGTCCTGGTCGGCGGCCCATTCGTCGAACACCAGCACCGGGCGCTCTTCCAGCCAGGCATTGATCAGCGCCAGGCGCTTGCGCTGGCCGGTGGACAGGTCGGTGGTGCTGAAGGCGCCGTCTTGCACCTTGACCTTGTGGGCGATCTCCAGGCGCTCGAGGTAGCGGTTGGCATCGTCGGGGATGTGCGTGTCGCCCTGCACCACGTCATCGAACAGGTAGTAGTCGGCGAACACCGTGGTGAACAGCTGGCGGTAGTCGTCGCGCTGGGCGGCGTCGATGGCCTGGCCGTTGAGCAGGATCTGCCCGTGCTGCGGCGGGTACAGGCCCAGCAGCAGCTTGATCAGGGTGGTCTTGCCGCAGCCGTTCTCGCCGACCACGAAGACGATGTCGCCGTGGTTGATGCGCAGGTTCACCGGCCCGACCTGGAAGGGCTGGGCGCCGGGGCTTGGCGGGTAGACGTAGTTCACCTCGCGCAACTCCAGGCTGTCGACCGCCACCGGCTTGCTGCCAGGGTCTTGCAGCAGCAGGTGCGGCTCGGGCGAGGAGAACTGCTCGGACAGCTCGGCGATGCGGCGAAAGGCGATCTGCGCGCGGCTGACCACCGGCAAGGTGCCGATCAGGTGCTCCAGCGGGCCTTTCATGTACAGCAGCACCAGGACGAAGCCGCTGATGGCCTTGGGGTCGGCGCTCGGCCAGAGAAACTGCAAGGTCAGGCCCAGGCCGATGACCACGAAGAACAGCATCGAGCCGAAACTCTTGGCGATCACGAAGGTGTTGATCGAGCGCACCTGGGTGGCGCAGATCTCGTCGGCGGTGTCCTGGATGCCCTGGCGGAACATGCGCTGGCGCCGAGGGCGGTGGATGCGCAGTTCCTTGGCCCCCTCGGCCACCGCGTGGTAGTGCTTCTGCAGGCGGTCTTCGGCATCGCGGGCGGCCATGAAGCCTTTGATGCCGCGGCCGCGGGCGATGTACTGGATGACGCTGCCGATGCCGATCGCCAGCAGCATCATCAGGAACATCGGCAGCGACAGCGTGGCCAGGTAGCCCAGGCAGCCCAGGGTCACGGTCAGCGAGATGGCCAGCGGCGCGAAGGCGAAGGCGAAGTCGCTGATGGTGTCGACGTCGTGGGTCAGTACCGGGATCAGGCGGTGGCTGCGAAAGCGTTCGATCTGCTCGATCGGCGCCGACAGCACCTTTTCGCCCAGGGCTTTGCGCAGCTTGGCGATGATGTGCTGGCCGACGTAGTTGGTGCCGATGTCCGAGCAGATCGAGCTGGCCAGGGCCAGTGCGCACAGCCCGGCAAAGCCCAGCACCACGCTGTTGCTCAGGCCGCCTTCGGCGTGCAGGCCGCTGTTGATGGTGGCCAGCAGCGCGGTGACGCTGAGGCCACCGACCATGCCCATGACAATCGACAGGCTGACGATCGGCCAGAAGGGTTTGAGCAGGGTGAACAGCTCGCTCAGGGCCCCGCGGGGTTTGGAGGTCATGTTGGTTTCCTGGATCAGAGGCGTGAGTACACCGTTAGGACGAGTGGCCGGGAGGGCAATTTAAGCCCCGGGCCTACAGCTCGCGGGCCACCCTGAAGCCCAGCCAGTCGCCCAGGCGCTCGGGGGTGTTGGTGTTGCGGTTGCCCGAGCGCGAGAAGATCGGCGCCTCGCCCCAGTCGTTGCCGCGGATGCTCACCACCTTGCAGCTGCCTTCGGCGCGGCTGGCGTGGCCCCAGGCGCTGCCGTCGGCGGGCGCGCCCTGGTAGCTGTTGTGGTAGCAGTCGGCGACCCACTCGTAGACGTTGCCATGCATGTCGTACACGCCGAAGGCATTGGCCGGGAAGCTGCCCACCGGCGAGCTGTAGCTGAAGCCGTCCTTGGGGCCGTAGACGTTGGCGTGCTGGCTGATTTCCAGGGTGGCATCGGGGTCGAGCGGGAACGGGAACATGCCGCTGCTGCCACCCCGGGCGGCGTATTCGCGCTCGGCTTCGCTGACCATGCGGTAGTGCTTGCCGGTCTTGTTCGACAGCCAGGCCACGTAGCCCTGCACGTCGTGGTAGCTCATGCACACCGCCGGTTGCCGCGGGCCTTGCTTGTAGCTCGGCTTGCTGGCGGTGCAGCGCCGGCCAGGGCGTTCGTCGCCGTCGGCGATGCGCGTGCCACTGGCCTTGAGGTAGGCGTCCCATTCGCCGGCAGTCACTTGGAAACGGCTGATGGCGAAGGGCTTGGCGAAGGTCACCGGGTGCTGCGGGCCTTCGTCGTCCTGGCGGCCCATTTCGTCGGGCGGGGTGCCCATGGTGAAGGTGCCGGCGGGCAGCACCACCATTTCCGGGCACAGCGTGTCGCAGTCGCGAAATACCTTGCCGGGGGTGTCGGCGCCTTGCGCGGCCAGGGCCGGCAGGCTGCAGGCGGCCAGCAGGGCGGCCAGGGTCAGGCGGTTCAGGGGAGCGGTCATGGGCAATGCCTTGTTCACAGGTTGCGAGTGATCAGGGCCATGGCCCGATCGATCTGCTGCTCGTCGTTGAGCAGGCTGGGGGCCAGGCGAATCACCGGGCCGACGTCGCGGTGCACGGCGTCGCACATCACCTTGTTGGCGATGAGGTCGGCGGCGACGGCATCGGCGTTGCGATCCTTGATGCGAAAGAAGGTGAAGCCTGCCGAGTAGCGCTCGCTGCGCGGGGTTACCAGCTGGACCTGGCGATGCTCGGCAAGGCGCTCCTTGAGCAGGCTGTTGAGCTGGTGGATGCGTTGCTGCACCTCGGCCTTGCCCAGCTGCAGGTGCAGCTTGAAGGCTTCGCCGGCGGCCCAGCGGTGCTCGAAGGCGTGGTAGCCGCCGGGGGTCATGATGGTGGCGAAGTCTTCATCGCGGGAGAAGGTGGCGAAGGTCGGCGTCAGGTGCTGCATGCCCGTGGAGGCGGCGCAGATGATGCCGGTGCCGCGCGGGCCGAACATCCACTTGTGGGTGCCGGCGATGAAGTAGTCGCAGTTGAAGTCGGCGAATCGCGCGTTCTCCACGCCGAAGCCGTGCACGCCATCGACCACGTAGAGGATGCGCTCGGCTTCGCTGCGGTTGCGGTTGTGCCGGCGCACCAGCTCGCCGATCTCGCCCACCGGCAGCTTGACGCCGCTGCTCGAGTGCACCCAGGTCATGCCGAGCACTCGGGTCTGTGGGCCGATGGCTTTGTCGACCGTGCTCAGGACCTGGTCGGTGGACACTGTCCAGGGGTCGTCGAACAGGCGGATCTTGCGCACCGTGGTGCCCTGGCGCTGGGTGCGGAAGGCCAGCGCCTTGTGCGCGGAGTAGTGCTCGTGCTCGGTGACCAGGATCTCCTGGTCGGCGTTCACCGCAAGGCCGCCATAGATCATCGCCAGGCCTTCGGTGGTGCTGCCGGTGAGCGCGACCTGGCGCGGCTGCACGTCAAGGTAGCGCCCGGCCCATTCGCGCACTTCGTCCTCGCGCTGCCATTCGTACTGGCTTTCCCAGTCCATCAGCGCGGCGGGGTTGCGGTCGAGGTCGGCGCGGTGGCGGTCGATGGCCGCCTGCACCGGGCGCGGGTGGGCGGTGACCAGGAAGTTGGCGAAGTGCGCCACCTGCGGGTCGAGCGGGAACAGCGTGCGCAGGTTGCGCCACTTGTCGGCGCCGGTGAGCGGCGTCTCGCTGCTGGCCAGGGCCTCGGGCAGCAGGGGCAGGCTGGCGGCCAGCAGGCCGGCCTGTTTGAGGAAGGTGCGGCGGTTGCTCATGGTCGGGCGGGCTCGCTTCAGCGGTTGGCGACGGGGAGGGCGGCTTTTTGCACCTGGGCCCAGGCGCGCAGGAAGTTGCCTGCCCAGAGCTTGGCGATGTCGGCTTCGCTGTAGCCGCGGGTGAGCAGCTCGGCGGTGACATTGCGGATTTCGCTGACGTCTTTCCAGCCGTCCAGGCCGCCGCCGTCGTTGAAGTCCGAGGCGATGCCGACGTGGTCGATGCCGACCTTCTTCACCGTGTAGTCGATGGCGTCGACGTACTGCTTGAGGGTGGCCTTGGGTTCTTCGTCGAGGATGCTGTAGAGCGAGCTTGCGTACTCGCCGAAGCGCGCCTCGGGCCAGATGGCGATCACCGCATCGCCGGGCATCAGGGCATTGGCCAGGCCTTGCAGCGGTTGCAGGTCGAAGCGCGCGCGCAGGGCGTCGAGCTTGTCCACCACCGGCTGGGTCAGGGGCTTGAGGTACTGGCCGAAACCGACCACCTGGATGACCCCGCCGCTGTCCTTGATCAGCTGCATTTCCTTGTCGGAGAGGTTGCGCGGGATGTCGACCAAGGCCCGCGGCGCCGAATGCGAGGCCACCAGCGGCGCGCGCGACAGGCGCGCGACATCTTCCAGGGCCAGGGTCGACATCTGCGAGACGTCGATGATCACGCCCAGGTCGTTCAGGCGCTTGACCGCCTGCTCGCCCAGCGGCGACAGGCCACCCAGTGCGTCGGCGGTGTCGTTGAAGAACGGCAGCGGCCGCGAGGAGTCGGCCCAGTCGTTGTTGCCGACATAGCTGAAGCCGAACATGCGCATGCCGCGTGCCGCCCACAGGTCGAGCTGCGCCAGGTCGTGGCCCAGCGGGTAGGCGTTGAGCATGCTGATGAAGATGGCGAACTTGCCTTCGCCGTTCAGGCGCCGGAAGTCGTCGGGGGTGTAGGCGATGCCGACCTGGTTGGGGAAGTCGCGCACCATGCCGGTGATGATCTTGTAGCGCGCTTCCTGCTCTTGCCGGGCGGCATCGACGAAGCCTGGGGTGGGGCGGTGCGGGGCGTTGGCGCCATTCCAGATTTCCGGCCAGCCGAACACCGTCAGCGCCGCGCCCGACAGGCGCCCGCGGTTGGCCTTGGCCAGGTCGAACTGGCCGGGGCCGTCCTTGTCCGCTTCGTGGCCGGCGCTGCCCAGGGCCAGTGGCACGGTGACGTGGCTGTCGAACGAGAGCATGTGATCGTGCAGCGCCTCGGCCTGCTGGACGATCTTCAGCGGGTAGCCTGCGTGCAGGTGCCGCCAGTAGAAGTAGCCGGCGGCACTCCCCAGGGCGACCGTCAGGGCCAGGGGCAGGCCGATGTACAGGGCTTTGCGGGAGCGGGTCTTGGTCATTGCCATCTCGTTGCGCGTTGATCGGGTGGGCCTTGCGCCGCAGCGGCGGTGGCGCGGCCAGGGCTTGGGTATCAGGTTGGACGAACGAGGGCGGGGCAAATTTATCGACGGCGCGCGGTGGGCGGGGCGTTAAATTTCGCTGCGTGGGCAACGTTCTAGCCTTGGACAGGCCGTGCTCCATGGCCGCAACGAATGCTCAGGTAGTGGCAATGACGATTTCACGACGCGGGTTCATCGCCGGTGTGGCATTGACGGGCGTGGTAGTACCCGGAGCGCTGTACGCGCGGCATGTGCAGCGCCAGCAGTTCGACGAGCAGTTCCCGGAAACCCCGGGCGAGGCCGTGGTGGAACTGGCCGATGCAAAGCTGCAGCAGTTGGGCGATACCTTGCGCGGCGTCTGGCGCTGGAGCTGCCATGGAGCCGATGCCGGCCTGCAAGGCCTGCCCGCAGGGGAGCTGGAGCTGCTGCTGGACGTGGCGCAGAACGGCCGTGGCCTGCGCGGCTACCTGGACACCCCCGAGCGCCTGCGCGGTGAGCAGGAACCCCGCTACCGCGTGCTCGGCGACCTGCTGACGGAAAAGCCCGGCACCCTGCGCTGGCGCCTGTTCGCCACCCAGGCGGGCGAGGCGCAGGCGGACTATGAATGCCAGGTGGTACTCGACGAAGCCTGGGGCGCCCTGGGCAATGCCGGGCCGGCCAGCCTCAACGGCCGCATCGCCCGGCTCGACCGGGCCCTGACCCTGCCGCTGGAGGACAACCAGTTCCTGGCGGTCAAGCGCAGCTTCCCCGAGCCCCGCGAACGCACGCCGTTGTCACCGGCCCTGCTGGCCTGGCTGGTGGCGCCCGAGCATCGGCTGTTCCACCAGTTGTGGCATGCCTCGCGGGACAAGTGGCACAAGCTGGACACGCAGAAGCAGGCGTCCCTGCGCGGCCTGGGCTGGCAGCCCGGGCCCCGTGACCAGGAGCGCGATGCCCGCGGCCGGCACAAGGACCGCAATGGCTCGGGGGTGGATTTCTTCTTCATGCACCGGCACATGCTGCGCGCAGCCCGTGCCCTGCAGGACCTGCCCTCGTGGCCGCGGTTTCCGCTGCCGCAGCCGGAGCTGGAGCGCGACCGGGCCGGTTTCGTGCGCTATTTCGACAACCACGATGGCAATGCCTTGCCGCCCACCTGGCTGGCGCCGAGCGATGCGCAGTACACCCAGTGGGTGCGCGACATCAAGACGCCCGACACCTACCACGGCAATTTCCAGGTGTGGGAGTCGCGCTACAGCGACCCGCACTACCTGAGCACGTTGACCCTCGGCCAGTTCGGCTCGGAAATGGAGCTGGGCCTGCACGACTGGCTGCACATGCGCTGGGCGTCGGTGCCGCGTGACCCGTCCAATGGCATGCCGGTGCCGTTTGCGCGGGCGCCGGAGGACTTTGCCGGGCGTTGGTTCGAGGCGCAGAACGACTTTCTCGGCGACCCGTTTTCGTCCCATGTGAACCCGGTGTTCTGGCATTTCCATGGCTGGATCGATGACCGTATCGAGGATTGGTACAGGGCCCATGAGCGCATCCACCCGGGCCAGGTGCGGCGCACCGAAGTCAATGGCGTGCCCTGGTTCGCCCAGGGGCCGTGGGTGGAGGTGGCGGACCCGTGGCTGGGGCCGGATACCCATGGCTGCTCGACGGTGCCTGGGTTGAGGCCGGGGCGCAGCGTGGAGATGGACCCAGAGACCATGAAGCTGGCGTTGCGGATCATTTTTGGGGATGACGACCTGTTTGCCCGGTTGAAGCCCAAAGTGCCGCAGCGGCCTTGGTATGCGCGTAATTTGAAGCTGGCCAAACGCTGATAACCGTTGTCTTCCCAGAACCTGAACGCCCCCGCGATCCCCTGTGGGAGCCGGCTTGCCGGCGATGGGGCCCTGGCAGGCTGACTGGTTTTTGCCTGTGCCGGCCTCATCGCCGGCAA
>NZ_DJTF01000203.1:0-20543 GCF_002438125.1 Pseudomonas sp. UBA6315 | reverse complement strand
GTTTTTCGCGAGAAACTCGTTTGGCTTCAAACACTTGGCTCGCTGCGATCTCTCGTAGCGGGAGGCGAATCATGCAGCGTTTAGAAGCGCTGTCAACCACCCTTTCAACCGCTATCGATCAGATGATCGAAGCACCTCCAGCACTACCTGGATTAAGTAACTCATTGAATCTCAAGGAGTTTCTCGTTCCGACTACGCTGGAAGTGGGGCGCATTATAAGGGGATTCGAAAGCCCGTCAAGGCTTAATTTCAAGAAACCTTAATATTGCTGAAAAACAAAGCGGGGCGGCCAAATGGCCGCCCCGCTTCTATTATAGCTACAGCAACTGCCGATCACTCAGCCTTGAGTGTCACCCGGCCAAATGCCTTCTTGCCCGCCTGGCACACATGGGTCGCACCCAGCGCGAACACGAAGTCGCGATCAACCACAGCACCGTCGACCTTGACCGCGCCGCCATTGAGCAGGTCCCGCGCCATTGCCGAGTTCTTCACCAGGCCCGCGCGGTTCAGCACGGCAGCGATCGGCAAGCTTTCTGTTGCGCCAACTTCGATCTCAGGCAAGTCTTCCGGAAGCTCGCCCTCCTTCATGCGATTACCCGCCGCGCGATGCGCATTGGCCGCCGCTTCTTCACCATGGAAGCGCGCAACGATCTCCTCGGCCAGCTTGATCTTGATGTCACGCGGGTTGGCACCATTGGCCACGTCGGCACGGAACTGCTCGATCTCTTCCATCGAACGGAAGCTCAGCAGCTCGAAGTAACGCCACATCAACGTGTCCGGGATCGACACCAGCTTGCTGTACATCACCCCAGGCGCTTCCTGGATACCCACATAGTTGCCCAGCGACTTGGACATCTTCTTCACGCCGTCGAGCCCTTCGAGCAGCGGCATGGTCACGATGTTCTGCGCTTCCTGGCCGTAAGCGCGCTGCAATTCGCGGCCCATCAGCAGGTTGAACTTCTGGTCGGTACCACCCAGCTCCACGTCGGCCTTCAACGCTACCGAGTCGTAGCCCTGCACCAGCGGATAGAGGAACTCGTGGATGGCAATCGGCTGGTTGGTGGTGTAACGCTTGTCGAAGTCATCACGCTCGAGCATCCGCGCAACGGTGTACTGCGAAGCCAGGCGAATGAAGTCGGCCGGCGTCAGCTTGTCCATCCAGGTGGAGTTGAAGGCGACCTCGGTCTTGGCCGGGTCGAGGATCTTGAACACTTGCTGCTTATATGTCTCAGCATTGTCCAGCACCTGCTCGCGCGTCAGTGGCGGGCGGGTGGTGCTCTTGCCACTCGGGTCACCGATCATCCCGGTGAAGTCACCAATCAGGAAGATCACCTGATGCCCCAGTTCCTGGAACTGGCGCAACTTGTTGATCAGGACCGTGTGGCCAAGGTGCAGGTCCGGCGCAGTCGGGTCGAAGCCTGCCTTGATGCGCAGAGGTTGGCCGCGCTTGAGCTTCTCCACCAGTTCCGACTCGACCAACACTTCTTCCGCACCGCGCTTGATAAGCGCCAGCTGCTCTTCAACCGACTTCATAAACAGACCCGCTAGGCTCAGATTCAAGGGGAGCCAACCATACAAGATCGGCCATCAAATACAAGTTTCGCAATGGAATGTGACCTGACCGCAGCTTTGCGGCGTCTACGCGCCCTTGCGTGAAAGTGGATTTGGTTATATTTTATACAGTTATTTCATCTTCATCATGTCATTCATCTTTTCCATATTCACTTTTCTTCAAAGTCACCTTACCTATGACCAACGAAACGCCTAAAGCGCCCCCGCTTTATCCGAAAAGCCATCTGTTGGCCGCCAGCGGCATCGCCGCTCTGCTCAGCCTGGCCCTGCTTGTATTTCCGTCCAGCGAAGTCGAAGCAAAGAAGACCACCCTCAGCCTGGAACTAGAAAGCCCGGCCGAACAACTGAAGGACGAGTCCAAGGCCGCGCCACTGGTGCAGGTCGAAGGCGGTCAAGGCACCCCCTTCGCGCAGATCGAAGGCGCCGAACCCACCACCGAACAAGCCGCTCAGGAAGCTCCCGCTGCCGAGCAGAAACCCGAAGCCAAGGACCCCAGCCATCGCGAAGTGACCGTTGCACGCGGCGACACCCTGTCGACGCTGTTCGCCAAGGTCGGCCTGCCGACCAACGCGGTGCATGACCTGCTGGCCAGCAACAAGCAGGCCAAGCAGTTCAGCCAGCTCAAGCACGGCCAGGTGCTGCAGTTCGAACTCGACAAGGATGGCCAACTGGCCAGCCTGCACAGCAAGGTCAGCAACCTCGAAACCATTCGCCTGACCAAGACCGCCAAGGGCTACGCCTTCGATCGTGAAATCAGCAAGCCGGTGGTACGCACCGCCTACGCCCACGGGGTGATCAAGAGCTCGCTGTCGGCCTCGGCCCAGCGCGCCGGGCTTTCCCACAGCATGACCATGGACATGGCCAAAGTGCTTGGCTACGACATCGACTTCGCCCAGGACATCCGCCAGGGCGACGAATTCGACGTGGTCTACGAGCAGAAGGTCATGGATGGCAAGGTGGTCGGCACCGGCAACATCCTCTCTGCGCGCTTCACCAACCGCGGCAAGACCTACACCGCCGTGCGCTACACCAACAAGCAGGGCAACACCAGCTACTACACCGCTGACGGCAACAGCCTGCGCAAGGCCTTCATCCGTACCCCGGTCGATTTCGCCCGCATCAGCTCGCGCTTCTCCGCCGGGCGCAAGCACCCGATCCTGAACAAGATCCGCGCCCACAAAGGCGTCGACTACGCCGCACCACGGGGCACGCCGATCAAGGCCGCCGGTGATGGCCGCATCGAGCTGGCCGGCCGCCGCGGGGGTTACGGCAACACCGTGATCATTGCCCACGGCAACAGCTACAAGACCCTCTACGGGCACATGCAGGGCTTTGCCAAGGGTATCAAGACCGGCAGCAGCGTGAAGCAGGGCCAGATCATCGGTTACATCGGCACCACCGGCCTGTCCACCGGCCCGCACCTGCATTACGAGTTCCAGGTCAACGGCGTGCACGTCGATCCATTGAGCCAGAAGGTGCCGATGGCCGACCCGATCGCCAAGGCCGAGCGCCAGCGTTTCCTGCAGCAGAGCCAACCCCTGATCGCCCGTATGGACCAGGAAAAGGCCACCATGCTCGCAGCGAACAAGCGCTGACCCCATGGCGCTCTACCTGGGGGTGATGTCCGGCACCAGCCTCGATGGGCTGGACATTGCACTGATCGAGCAAGGCGAGCAGCCGCTACTGCTCGCCACCCATTACCTGCCCATGCCGCCCGAGCTGCGGCGCGACCTCCTGAGCCTGTGCAGCAGCGGCCCGGACGAGATCGCACGCGCCGCGCTGGCAGAAAACCGCTGGGCGAGCCTGGCGGCCGAAGGCATCCAGCACCTGCTGGCGCAGCAGGGCCTGGGGGCTGACGCCATCCGCGCCATTGGCAGCCATGGCCAGACCATCCGCCATGAGCCTGCCCGCGGCTTCACGGTGCAAATCGGTAACCCGGCCTTGCTCGCCGAGCTCACCGGTATCAGCGTGGTTGCCGACTTCCGCCGCCGCGACGTGGCAGCGGGTGGCCAGGGCGCGCCGCTGGTGCCCGCCTTCCACGAGGCGCTGTTCAGCCACCTGGGCAAGCAGCTGGCGGTGCTCAATGTCGGGGGTTTCAGCAACCTGAGCCTGATCGAGCAGGGCAAGCCGGTGCACGGTTTCGACTGCGGCCCTGGCAACGTATTGCTGGACGCCTGGGTCGAGCGCAAGCGTGGCCACATCTATGACGCAGACGGTGCCTGGGCAGCCAGCGGCGTGGTACAGGCCGATTTGCTCAGGGCACTGCTGGGCGACCCGTTCTTCGCCGGCAGTGGCCCCAAAAGCACCGGCCGCGAAGTGTTCAACCTACCCTGGCTGGACGGCCACCTCGCCCGCCTGCCCGCCTACCGGGACGAAGACGTCCAGGCCACGCTGCTGGAGTTGACCGCGCGCAGCATCATCGATGCACTGCTCAACGCCCAGTCAGGCACGCAGGCCCTGCTGGTGTGCGGCGGGGGTGCCCGCAACGGTGCGCTGATGGCGCGGCTTGCCGGGCTGCTGCCCAATGCCCAGGTCACCAGCACCGGGGCACAGGGCGTCGACCCGGACTGGGTCGAGGCCATGGCCTTTGCCTGGCTGGCCCATTGCTGCCTTGAAGGCATCGCCGCCAACCGCCCCAGCGTCACCGCAGCCAAGGGGCTACGAGTACTTGGCGCAATCTACCCGGCCTGACAGGCTACGCCACAAAGCAAAACGCCGCGCAAATGCGCGGCGTTTTCGTATCGCCCGGCTTCAGATCGAGAACGAGGAGCCACAGCCACAGGTAGTGGCAGCATTCGGGTTCTTGATCACGAAGCGCGAACCTTCCAGGCCTTCCTGGTAGTCCACCTCGGCGCCAGCCAGGTACTGGTAGCTCATCGGGTCAACCACCAGGGACACGCCTTCGCGCTCGACGATGGTGTCATCCTCGGCCACGTCTTCATCGAAGGTGAAGCCGTACTGGAAGCCCGAACAGCCGCCACCGGTCACGAACACGCGCAACTTCAGGCGCTCGTTGCCTTCTTCGGAAACCAGGGTCTTGACCTTTTGCGCTGCCCCTTGGGTGAATTCCAAAGCCGTGGGGGTGAAGGTTTCGACGCTCATGTAGATTCTCCCGGCGCAGTGCCGCCTTAAAACTCGATGACGCGCATTATCCGCTTCTCCGAGAAAATCGGTCAACAATTGTGCGGCTTTAGTCGCGGCAAACAAAAAGGCCCGCACGCGGCGGGCCTCTTCGACGAACCTGGGCTTACGGCAGCAGGCCGGCGTGCGACAGGCCCATGCGCTCGTCCAGGCCGAACAGGATGTTCAGGTTCTGCACGGCCTGGCCGGAAGCGCCCTTGACCAGGTTGTCGATCACCGACAGCACCACCACCAGGTCGCCGCCCTGTGGGCGATGAACGGCGATGCGGCAGACGTTGGCACCGCGCACGCTGCGGGTTTCCGGGTGGCTGCCCGCTGGCATCACGTCGACGAACGGCTCATCGGCATAGCGCTTCTCGAACAGCGCCTGCAGGTCGACCGAAGTATCGACGACGTTTGCGTACAGGGTGGCGTGGATGCCACGGATCATCGGCGTCAGGTGCGGCACGAAGGTCAGGCCGATGTCCTTGCCGGCAGCCAGGCGCAGGCCTTGGCTGATTTCCGGCAGGTGGCGGTGGCCCTTGACCGCATAGGCCTTCATGCTTTCGCCGGCCTCACAGAACAGCGAGCCCACGGCGGCACCGCGCCCTGCCCCGCTGACACCCGACTTGCAGTCGGCGATCAGGCGCGACGGGTCGGCCAGGCCAGCCTCGAGCAGCGGCAGGAAACCCAGCTGGGTGGCGGTCGGATAGCAACCCGGCACGGCGATCAGGCGCGCCTGGCGGATCTTCTCGCGGTTCACTTCAGGCAGGCCGTAGACCGCATCCTTGAGCAGCTCAGGGGCGCCGTGCGGCTGGCCGTACCACTTGCCCCACTCGGTGGCGTCCTGCAGGCGGAAGTCGGCGGACAGGTCGATGACCTTGGTGCCGGCCGCCAGCAGCTCGCCAGCCAGGGCGTGGGCAACACCGTGCGGGGTGGCGAAGAACACCACGTCACAGGCTGCCAAAGCCTTGCTGTCCGGCACGCTGAAAGCCAGGCCGTCGTAGTGGCCGCGCAGGTTCGGATACATGTCGGCGACCGCCACGCCCGCTTCGGAACGCGAAGTGATGACCGCCACTTCGGCCTGTGGATGCTGTGCCAGCAGACGCAGCAGTTCGACGCCGGTGTAACCCGTGCCGCCGACGATACCGACCTTGATCATAACGCTTGCCCCTTTATCAACGAGCCGACTGGAAAGCGCACGATAATAGGGGCGCAGGGCGCCTGTAACAACTCTTCGGGTGACCCTCCGGGCATTTGGCCTCTACTATCTGACCACCGTGAAAACCTGAAGGAACTCCCTCCATGCTCTATCTATGGATCAAAGCGCTGCACATCGTCAGCGTGGTCTGCTGGTTCGCCGGCCTGTTCTACCTGCCTCGCCTGTTCGTCTACCACGCCCAGAGCGAGGACAGCATCAGCCGGGAACGCTTCATCACCATGGAGCGCAAGCTGTACCGCGGCATCATGAACCCGGCGATGATCGCCACCTATGTATTCGGCGCCTGGATGCTGTACCTCACCCCCGGCTGGCTGAGCCAAGGCTGGCTGCATGCCAAGCTGACCCTGGTGATCCTGCTGACCGGCTACCACCATGTGTGCGGCGCCCAGCGCAAGCGCTTCGCCAGCGGCACCAATACCCGCAGCCATGTCTACTACCGCTGGTTCAACGAAGTGCCGGTGCTGTTCCTGCTGGGCATCGTGATCCTCGTGGTGGTCAAACCGTTCTGACGCACACCCCTCTGCACTGGAGCCTTGCCCATGTCTTTGCCTGCCTCGCTCGAACAACGCCTGCGCTTGCCGGTGGTCGCTGCCCCCATGTTCCTGATTTCCAACCCTGATCTGGTCCTGGCCTGCTGCGGCAACGGCATCGTCGGCAGCTTCCCTGCCCTGAACCAGCGCGACAGCGCCGGCTTCAAGGCCTGGCTCGAAGAGATCGAGGCTGGCCTGGCCCAGCTGCATGAGCCCGCCCCCTACGCCGTCAACCTGATCGTCCACCCCACCAACCCGCGCCTGCAGGCCGACCTGGCACTGTGCGTCGAACACCGCGTGCCGATTGTCATCACCAGCCTCGGAGCGGTGAAGGAAGTGGTGGATGCGGTGCACAGCTACGGTGGCCTGGTGTTTCACGACGTGACCACCCGCCGGCATGCCGAGAAGGCCGCCGAGGCGGGCGTGGATGGGCTGATCGCCGTGGCGGCGGGCGCTGGCGGGCATGCAGGCACCTGGAGCCCGTTCGCCCTGGTGGCCGAGATCCGCCAGTTCTTCGACAAGACCTTGCTGTTGGCCGGCTGCATCAACCACGGCCACGAAATCCTCGCAGCCCAGTTGCTGGGCGCAGACCTTGCCTACATGGGCACGCGCTTCATCGCCACCCGCCAGAGCCGTGCGCAGGAAGCCTACAAGCAGATGCTGCTCGACGCCCATGCCGCCGACATCATCCACACCCCCGCGGTTTCCGGCATTCCGGCGAGTTTCCTGCGCCCGAGCCTGGAGCAGGCGGGCTACGACATGGCGGCACTGAAAGCCGGGCACGAACAGGGCAAGCTCAAGCCACTGGACGACGAGGCGAAGGTCTGGAAGACCGTCTGGTCCGCCGGCCAAGGCGTCGGCGAAATCCATGACCTGCCCGACGCCGCCGCGCTCATCCAGCGCCTGCAAGGCGAATACCGGGCAGCGCTGAACCGCAGCCAGGCATTGAGCGTCAAGGCCCTGTAGCAAAAGGCAACACCTTGCCCGGCCAAGTTGTACACTAGGCGCCCTCTTCAGCCCCCAGGAGCCTTGCATGACCCGTTACGCCATGATCACCGGTGCTTCCAGCGGCCTGGGCCTGGCCCTGGCGGAAGCCCTGGCGCGGCGCGGGCGCAACCTGATCCTGGTGGCACGCCATCGCGAGACCCTGGAGCCGGTGGCCATCGAGCTGACCCAGCGCTTCGGCGTCGAAGTGCTGTTTCGCGCCTGCGACCTAAGCCAGCCACTGCGCCTGTCAGGCTTCGTACTGGAGCTCGAGGAAGGCGAACGGCGCATCGACCTGTTGGCCAATTGCGCCGGCCAGCGCACCTACGGCCCGTTCCTGGCCCACGAATGGGCCGATGAGCAAGACCTGCTGGAGGTCAACATCCTGGCCCTGAGCCGCCTGTGCCATGCCATCGGCAACCTGATGGCGGTGCAGGGTGGCGGGCAGATCCTCAATGTCGCCGGCCTTGCGGCAGCGGCACCCGGCCCCTGGATGGCCACCTATGCGGCGAGCAAGGCCTACGTGCTGAACTTCAGCGAAGCGCTGCGCGAAGAGCTCAAGCCCACCGGCATCAAGGTTTCGGTGTTATGCCCAGGCCCGGTGCGCTCGGCGCTGCGGCGCATTCCCCGGCTCGACGGCAACAGCCGCTGCCTGAGCCCCGAGGAAGTAGCCCTGTATACCGTGCGCGCCCTGGCAAAGAACCGCGCGCTGATCATGCCGGTGCGCCGCAACCGCTGGCTGGCCTTTGCCCCACGCCTGATGCCGCGCTGGCTGGCGCGCAAGCTGGCAGGCTTCATCCACCGCCGTTACTGCCCGGTCGGCATGGAATAGCCACTGGGCGAGCGGCGCACGGCTGAGTACACTCGGCCCGACCCTCACCATGGAGCAAGTGCTGTGGACGATCTATTCCTCAAAATCATCAACCGGGAAATCCCGGCGGATATCATCTACGAAGATGACCAGATCCTGGCCTTCAAGGACATCGCCCCAGCGGCGCCGGTACACTTTCTGGTCATCCCGAAGAAACACATCCGCACCCTCAACGACCTGACCGAAGAGGACAAGGCCCTGGCCGGCCATATCCTGTTCACCGCCCAGCGCCTGGCGGTCGAGCAAGGTTGTGAAGAAGGTTTCCGCGTGGTCATGAACTGCAACCCCAAAGGCGGCCAGACCGTCTACCACATCCACATGCACGTGCTCGGCCAGCGCCAGATGAACTGGCCACCGGGCTGACCCAAGGCAAGCCCCTCCCGGGCGATTGAGGTAAACTGTCGGGCATCACTTCAGTGGAGGTGCCCGATGGCCACCGAACGTCACTACTCGCCGCTCGACCGCTTGCTGCTGCAGGCCGATACCGCCATGCGCACCTTGCTACCCTTCAGCGGCCAACCGTCCCGGCCCTCGCCGGCCATCATCCAGCCGGATGTCGAGCTGGACGAAAGCCAGACCCGCCACGTTGCCGGCCTCATGCGCATCAACCATACCGGCGAAGTCTGCGCCCAGGCGCTGTACCAGGGCCAGGCCCTGACCGCCAAGCTGCCGCAGGTGCGCAAGGCGATGGAGCATGCCGCCGAGGAAGAAATCGACCACCTGGCCTGGTGCGAACAGCGCATCCGCCAGCTTGGCAGCCACCCAAGCGTGCTCAACCCGCTGTTCTACGGTATGTCGTTCGGCATCGGCGCACTTGCCGGGCTGGTCAGCGACAAGGTCAGCCTGGGCTTCGTCGCCGCTACCGAGCATCAGGTGTGCAAGCACCTGGACGAACACCTCGAGCAGATCCCCCAGGAAGACGAAAAATCACGCGCCATCCTCGAACAGATGCGCGTGGATGAAGAGCACCACGCCGAATCCGCCCTCGAGGCCGGCGGCTATCGCTTCCCCGCTCCGGTTCGCTTCGGCATGAGCTTGATGGCCAAGGTCATGACCAAGAGCACCTACCGCATCTAAGGGTACGCCCATGACGGACCGCATCGACGCCAAGGACCTGGCGCGCGCCGTGCAAGCCGGCATCCTCCAGCCGGGCCAGGACCAGGCCCTGCTGGACTTCCTGCGCAAGCAACCTGCCGCACGTGGCAACTTCCAGCTGGCTCACGTCGCCTTCTACTTCGGCGCCCTGTTGATCATGGGGGCCATGGGCTGGCTGCTCACCGAAGCCTGGATGCGCATTGGCGACGCCGCCCTGCTGGCCATCGCCACCCTGTACATCGCCCTCATCACCCTGTTCGCCCTGGCCCTGCAAAAGCGCCAGGAACCCATTGCTGCCGGCGTGCTGGCGGCCGTCGCGGTGAGCATCGTGCCGCTGGCCGTGTTCGCCGTCGAACGCCTGGCGGGCTGGTGGCCGCTGGACGATGCGCAAACCGACTATCACCAGTACTACACCTACGTGCAGGGTGGCTGGCTGGTGATGGAGGCGGCCACGGTGCTGGCTGGCCTGCTGATGCTGAGGCTGATTCCCTACCCATTCATCGTGATGCCCATCGCCGTCGCGCTGTGGTTCATGTCGATGGACCTGAGCGAGTGGGTGTATGGCTCACCGTTCAGCTGGGAGCAGCGGCGCACGGTTTCGCTGTGGTTCGGGCTGGGATTGCTGCTGGTATTCGTGCTGGTCGACGGCCGTACCCGCGAGGACTACGCCCATTGGGGCTACCTGGCCGGGCTGGCGGCGTTCTGGGGTGGGCTGACCATGATGGAAAGCGGCAGCGAGCTGGGCAAGGCGCTGTATTGCCTGGTCAACCTTGGCCTGATGGCAATCGCCGTGCTGCTGCGCCGGCCGGTGTTCATGGTGTTTGGCGCACTGGGGGTGGCGGCCTACCTGGGCTACCTGTCTTACGACGTATTTGCCGAGTCACTGCTGTTCCCGGTGGTGCTGACGCTGATCGGGCTTGGCGTGATTGGCCTGGGGCTGGGGTATCAGAAGCGGCGGGAGCGGTTGACCCAGGCGGTCAGGGCTTGGCTGCCGCAATGGTTGCTGGCGGCCTTGCCGGCGTTGCGTAACTGATTTATCAAGTTTGGGCCGCGATCGCGGCCCAAGCTCCGCCGGTTCAACCCAGCTCTACAATCTCGTAGCCGTGGGTGATTTCCACACCGGCGCGCTCCAGCATGATCGACGCCGAGCAGTACTTCTCCGCCGACAGCTCCACCGCCCGCTTGACCTGGGCCTCTTTGAGCCCACGGCCCTTGACCACGAAGTTCATGTGGATCTTGGTAAAGACCTTCGGGTCTTCACTAGCGCGCTCGGCTTCCAGGAAGGCTTCGCAGCTTTCCACCGCCTGGCGGGACTTCTTCAGGATGCTCACCACATCGAAGCTGCTGCAGCCACCCAGGCCGAGCAGGAGCATTTCCATCGGGCGCACGCCCAGGTTGCGGCCGCCAGCCTCGGGCGGGCCATCCATCACCACCACGTGGCCGCTCCCCGACTCGCCGAGGAACATCGCTTCACCGGCCCACTGGATGCGTGCCTTCATCTGTCCGTACTCCTGGAATTCGCAAAAGGGTGTCAGCTTAAGCCTTGTATGGCTGTCGGAAAAGCTCAATGCGCGTCGCATTTGTGCCGAAACATCCTGCAGTGTCTGATAAGCTGGCGCCAATTGAATGGCGCGCAGCGTCAATCAATGACTAACAAGAGCCTATGCCTCGCAACGAACAGGATTTCGTGATGGTTGCCTCAGCCCTACCCGCCAAGATCAAGAACATCGACAAGCTGCTGGTGCACTGCCAGCGCCGCCGCTACACCGCCAAGAGCAACATCATCTGCGCCGGTGATCGTGCCGAAACCTTGTCGTTCATCATCAAGGGCTCCGTGACCATCCTGATCGAAGACGACGAAGGCCACGAGATGATCATCGCCTACCTCAACAACGGCGATTTCTTCGGCGAACTCGGGCTGTTCGAACCTGCCGACAGCGACCAGCAGCGCAGCGCCTGGGTGCGGGCCAAGACCGAATGCGAAGTGGCAGAAATCAGCTACGACAAGTTTCGCGAACTGACCCGCCATGACCCGGAAATCCTCTACGCTCTCGGCAGCCAGATGGCCCAGCGCCTGCGCAATACCACGCGCAAGGTCGGCGACCTGGCGTTCTTCGATGTGACCGGCCGAGTGGCGCGCTGCCTGCTCGACCTGTGCAAGCAGCCAGATGCCATGACCCACCCGGACGGCATGCAGATCAAGATCACCCGTCAGGAAATTGGCCGCATCGTCGGTTGTTCCCGGGAAATGGTCGGCCGCGTGCTCAAGGATCTTGAAGAACGCAGCCTGGTGCAGGTCAAGGGCAAGACCATGGTGGTCTACGGCACCCGTTAATCCCTGGGCAGCGCCGCCAGGACTTCGCGATATGCCTGGGACAGGCGCTCGAACCAGGGCGCCTGGGGCACCACTTCATGCAAGGCGATATGGCTGTCGGCGCGGCAGCGCTGCTCCAGTTCGCAACACTCGTTGAAGCGGTTGACCGCCGCGACCATCGATTCGCGCTCGTTGTCCAGCAGCAGCGCGCCATGCACCAGCACCACCGGGCGCTTGCCGCCCAGCCCCTGGCGCCAGCGCTGGGCCGTACCGACCAGCTTGCGGCCATTGAGGTTGACGTTGTAGCGGCCATCGCAGAAGGCGCCGTCGATTTCGCCCACCGATGCCACGCCACCCCACTCGCGCAGTACATCGCACAGCGGCAGGCACAGGCGCTCGTAGGCGTTTTCGATGCGGCCGTGGTCGCCTTCGCTGCGCGGGGCGACATAGACCAGGGCCACGTTCACCGTCGAATGCGACTGCGGTACCGGCTCACCGCCGGTTTCGCGCAACAGCACCGGCCAGCCGGCAATTGCCAGCTCCGCGCACGCGGCTTCGAAGTTTTCCAGGCGGCTCATGCGCCGGGGCATGACCAGGGCGTGGTCAGTCGGCCGCCAGAACAGCACGCCGCATTCCTGATCGCCGCGGCAGACGGCGGCCAACAGCTCCTGTTCGGCATGCAGGCCTTGTTCGACGGTGAGGGCCAGGGGTTGATCGATCATTGATCCACCTTTCATGTTGTTTTCCCTGGCCTCTTCGCGGGGCAAGCCCGCGCCCACAGTGACACTCCAGTTCCTGAGTGCAGCAAGATCCTGTGGGAGCGGGCTTGCCCCGCGAAGAGGCCAGCACAGACAGACAAAAAAGCCGGCATAAAGCCGGCTTCGTTTCAATCAGTCCAATTGCTGAACGGTCTTCTTCACCTGCTCGGGGAAGAACAACCGCTGCAGCTCCAGCCCAGGCTGTTCGGCCCGCATGAATGCCTCGCCGACCAGGAACGAGTAGACCTCGTTGATTTCCATCAGCTCCACATCGGCGCGGTTGAGAATCCCGCTCTCGGTAATGGCCAGACGGTCACGCGGAATGCGCGGCAGCAGGTCGAGGGTGGTTTCCAGGCTGACGTCGAAGGTATGCAGGTTGCGGTTGTTGACCCCCACCAGCGGCGTATCGAGGGTTTTCAGCGCGCGGTCCAGCTCATCGCCATCATGCACTTCGACCAGCACGTCCAGGCCGACGTCCTTGGCGGTGGCGGCCAGCTCGGCCATCTTCACGTCATCCAGCGCCGACACGATCAGCAGCACGCAATCGGCGCCCAGGGCACGGGCCTCGACGATCTGGTACGGGTCGACCATGAAGTCCTTGCGGATCACCGGCAGCGAAACCGCAGCGCGGGCCTGCTGCAGGTATTCATCGGCGCCCTGGAAGTAATCCACGTCGGTCAGCACTGACAGGCAAGTCGCGCCGCCCTTTTCATAGCTGACGGCAATCTCCGCAGGCACGAAGTGCTCGCGGATCACCCCCTTGCTCGGCGAAGCCTTCTTGATTTCGGCAATGACCGCCGGCTGCTTGCGCTTGGCCTGTTCGATCAGCGCATTGGCGAAACCGCGCGGCGCATCGGCAGCCTTGGCCAGGCGCTCCAGTTCGGCAAGGCTGACGCGGGCGCTGCGCTCGGCCACTTCCTGGAATTTACGGGCAATGATCCTTTCCAGCACCGTCGGCACACTCATGCTTCGTTCTCCACCTTGAATACCGCCGTGAAGGCTCCCAACTCCTGCAGTTTCTCCCAGGCCAGGCCGGTGTGCAGGACGTCGTGGGCCAGTTCCACACCCGACTTGAGGCTCATGGCGTGGTCGGCGGCATACAGCGCCGCGCCCGCGTTGAGCACGATCATCTCGGCCGCTTTCTGGCCGTTTTCGGTCTTGCGTCGGCCCAGGGCATCGCGGATCAGCTCCAGCGACGCCTGCGGGCTCTCGACGGCCAGGCCGTGCAGGCTCTGGCTCTTCATGCCGAGGTCTTCAGGCTCGACCCAGTATTCGCTGATCTGGTCATTTTTCAGTTCGGCGACGAAGGTCGGCGCGGCCAGGCTGAACTCGTCCAGGCCGTCCTTGGAGTGCACCACCAGCACGTGCTTGCTGCCCAGGCGCTGCAGCACCTCGGCCAGCGGGCGGCACAGCGCCTGGGTGAACACGCCCACCACCTGGTGCTTCACACCGGCCGGATTCGTAAGCGGGCCAAGCATGTTGAACAAGGTGCGCAGGCCCAGGTCGCGGCGCGGGCCGGCGGCGTACTTCATGGCGCTGTGATGGCTTTGCGCGAACATGAAGCCGATGCCGAGGCTGTCGATGCAACGCGCAACCTGGGTTGGCGTCAGGTTCAGGTAAATACCAGCGGCTTCCAGCAGGTCGGCGCTGCCGCTCTTGCCGGACACCGCGCGGTTGCCATGCTTGGCGACCGGGCAACCCGCTGCCGCCAGAACGAACGACGAGGCGGTGGAAACGTTGAAGATGTTGGCGCCGTCACCGCCGGTACCGACGATATCGACCACGCCATCGAGGTTTTTCAGCTCGACCTTGTCGGCCAGCTCGCGCATCACCGAGACGGCACCGACGATCTCGTCGATGCTCTCGCTCTTCATGCGCATGCCCATCAGGAAGGCGCCAATCTGCGCTTCGCTGCACTGGCCGGTCATGATCTGGCGCATGACGCCGCGCATTTCCTCGGTGCTCAGGTCCAGGTGGCCGACGATACGGCTCAACGCGCTCTTGATATCCATGTTCGATCCTTAGCGGCGGCCGCCGGTCTGCTTGAGGAAGTTGGCGAACAGCTCGTGGCCCTGCTCGGTGAGGATGGACTCGGGGTGGAACTGCACCCCTTCGATATTCAGCGTCTTGTGGCGCAGGCCCATGATCTCGTCGACCGAGCCATCATCGTGGGCGGTCCAGGCGGTCACTTCCAGGCAGTCGGGCAGCGTCTCGCGCTTGACCACCAGCGAATGGTAGCGGGTCACCGTCAGCGGGTTGTTGAGGCCGGCGAACACGCCGAGGTCGCGGTGCTGCACCGGGCTGGTCTTGCCATGCATCACCTGGCGCGCACGCACCACGTCACCGCCAAAGGCCTGGCCGATGGACTGGTGGCCAAGGCACACGCCCAGGATCGGCAGCTTGCCGGCAAAATGCAGGATGGCCTCGATGGAAACACCCGCTTCGCTGGGCGTGCACGGGCCAGGGGAGACGACGATGCGCTCGGGGTTGAGGGCTTCGATCTGGGCGATGGTCATTTCATCGTTGCGAATGACCTTCACCTCGGCACCCAGCTCGCCCAGGTACTGGACGACGTTGTAGGTGAATGAGTCGTAGTTGTCGATCATCAGTAACATCGGTTGAACCTCTTGAATCTACTGACTTTGAATTCGAACCTTCCCCGGCCACGCACGTGGGCAGTGGATGTTTAAGCAAACGGGAAGGTAAACGGGGGCGGGCCGGACGGGCCGGCAGGAGATAAAGTCAGGCGCGCCAACGCCAACGGGCGTGGGCCTTGATTACGCGCATCAAGAGTTTACTGACGATCAACACAGGATAGGTCTCGCTCATACGTTCCGGCACAGTAGCCTACCGGCGCGACGGGCGCAATATGCCCGTAAACACGGGGAAACGAATGGACTTGGGAGCCATGCCCGACGATTTGCTAAGGTCGATCAGTTGTTCCCATAAAAACAATGAAAAGGATGTTCATCGATGCGCAAAGCACCGCTGCTGCGTTTCACCCTCGCCTCCCTGGCCCTCGCCTGTGGCCAGGCCCTCGCCGCCCCCTCGCCCTACTCCACCCTGATCGTGTTCGGCGACAGCCTCAGCGATGCCGGGCAATTTCCCGACCTGGCAGGCGGTACGCCAGGCGCCCGCTTCACCAACCGTGACGCACAAGGCAACTTCGCGCCGGTGTCGCCGATGATCCTTGGCGGCAAACTGGGCTTCGGCGCCAGCGAACTGGGCCCCTCGACCTCACCCGGCAACGCGGCCCGGGGCCTTCCCGATGGCAACAACTGGGCCGTTGGCGGCTATACCACCGGGCAGATCCTGGCATCGATCACCGACACGTCCGAAACCGTGATCCCCCCGGGCCAGCAAGGCGCTGGCACGGTACTTCGCGACCGGCCGGGCTACCTTGCCAACGGCCAGCGGGCCGACCCCAATGCGCTCTACTACCTGACCGGCGGTGGCAATGACTTCCTCCAGGGCCTGGTCAACTCACCGGCCGACGCTGCAGCCGCCGGCGCGCGCCTGGCGGCCAGTGCCCAGGCCCTGCAGCAGGGCGGCGCCCGCTACATCATGGTGTGGCTGCTGCCCGACCTGGGCCAGACACCCAATTTCAGCGGCACGCCCATGCAGAACCCGCTGTCGCAACTTTCCGCCGTGTTCAACCAGTCACTGGTCAGCCAGCTCAATCAGGTCGACGCCGAGATCATTCCGTTGAACATCCCGCGGCTGCTGAACGAAGCGCTGGCCAGCCCGGCTGATTTCGGCCTGGCCAGCGGCCAGAACCTGGTGGGCACCTGCTACAGCGGCAACAGCTGCGTGGAGAACCCGGTGTACGGCATCAACGGCCTGACACCCGACCCGACCAAGCTGCTGTTCAACGACTCGGTCCACCCCACCATCGCCGGCCAACAGCTGATCGCCGACTACGCCTATTCGATCCTCGCCGCCCCGTGGGAGCTGACATTGCTGCCGGAAATGGCCCACGCCAGCCTGCGTGCGCACCAGGACGAGCTGCGCAATCAGTGGCAGACGCCCTGGCAAGCGGTGGGGCAATGGCAAGCCTTCGTCAGCACCGGCGCACAAGACCTGGACTTCGACAGCCAGCGCAGCGCCGCCAGTGCAGACGGCCATGGCTACAACCTGACCCTGGGCGGCAGTTATCGGCTCAACGACGCCTGGCGCCTGGGCCTGGCCGGTGGCGTCTACCGGCAGAAACTGGAAGCAGGTGCACAGGATTCGGACTACAAGCTCGACAGCTACCTGGCCACCGCTTTCGCCCAGTTCCGCCAGGACCGCTGGTGGGCGGATGCCGCACTGACGGCCGGGCACCTGGATTATCGCGACCTCAAGCGCACCTTCGCGCTAGGCGTGAATGACCGCAGCGAGAAAGGCGACACCGATGGCGAGGCCTGGGCCGTGACGGGGCGCCTGGGTTACAACCTGGCGGCCGAGGCCAGCAATTGGCAGCTGGCACCGTTCATCAGCGCCGACTATGCGCGGGTGAAGGTCGATGGGTATGACGAGAAGAGCGGGCGCTCGACCGCGCTGGGCTTCGACGACCAGGACCGCACCTCGCGGCGCCTGGGCGTGGGCCTGCTCGGCAGCGTGCAGGTGCTGCCGAGTACCCGTGTGTTCGCCGAGGTGGCGCAGGAGCATGAGTTCGAGGATGACCGGCAGGATGTGACCATGCGCCTGACGACGCTGCCGGCCAACGATTTCACCCTGACCGGGTATACGCCGCACAGCGACCTGACCCGAGCGAGCCTCGGGGTGAGCCATGAGCTGGTGGCGGGGGTGCACCTGCGGGGCAATTACAACTGGCGCAAGAGCGATGAGTTGACCCAGCAGGGGGTGAGCCTGGGCGTCAGCGTCGACTTCTGAAAACAGCTGGGGCCGCAATGCGGCCCCATTCGTGTCATTTGGCAGAGGTCTGCTCGGCCAACGCCACCGCACGGAACATCGCCCGGCGCTTGTTGATGGTTTCTTCCCACTCCAGCGCCGGTACCGAGTCGGCAACGATGCCGCCGCCAGCCTGTACATGCAGTTCGCCATCCTTGATCACCGCCGTGCGAATGGCAATCGCGGTATCCATGTTGCCATTCCAGGCGAAGTAGCCCACCGCGCCCCCGTAGACGCCACGCTTGACCGGCTCCAGTTCGTCGATGATTTCCATCGCGCGGATTTTCGGCGCACCCGACAAGGTGCCCGCCGGCAGGATCGCCCGCAGTGCATCCATGGCGGTCAGGCCCTGGCGCAGCTGGCCGGTGACGTTGGACACGATGTGCATCACGTTGGAGTAACGCTCGATCACCATCTTCTCGGTCAGGCGCACGCTGCCGGTCGACGACACCCGGCCCACGTCGTTGCGGCCCAGGTCGATGAGCATCAGGTGCTCGGCGATCTCTTTCTCGTCCGACAGCAGGTCGTCTTCCAACGCCCGGTCGGCCTCTTCGGTCGCCCCGCGCGGGCGCGTGCCGGCAATGGGGCGCACGGTGACCAGGTTGTCCTCCACCCGCACCAGCACTTCCGGCGAACTGCCAACCACATGGAAGTCGCCGAAGTTGAAGAAGTACATGTAGGGCGTCGGGTTGAAGCAGCGCAGCGCACGGTACAGGTCGATGGGCGCGGCCTTGAAGTCGATCGACATGCGCTGCGACGGCACCACTTGCATGCAGTCGCCCGCCAGGATGTATTCCTTGATGCGCCCTACCGCGTTCTCGTAATCGTCGCGGGTATAGCTGGAGCGGAATTCCGGCTCGGCCGCCATCGGGCCGCTGAGGTCGAGGCCACGGCGCGGCGTGATCGGCTGGCGCAGGGTTTCCAGCAGGCCCTGCAGGCGTGCCTGGCCTTGTTCGAACGCCTGCTCCTGGGCCGGGTCGACCAGCACGATGGCGTGCATCTTGCCCGCCAGGTTGTCGAACACCACCACGGCGTCGGAAACCATCAGCAGGATGTCCGGCACGCCCAGTGGGTCCGGGTTGGGGCTGGCGCCCAGGCGTTTTTCCACATAGCGCACGCAGTCGTAGCCGAAGTAGCCCACCAGGCCGCCGTTGAAACGTGGCAAGCCGGGGATGTCGGCGACCTTGTAGCGGTCCTTGAAGGCTTCGACGAAGGCCAGCGGGTCTTCGACGTCATGGCTTTCTACTTCCACGCCATCCTGGAGGATGCTGACGTGGTAGCCGTGCACGCGCATCACCGTGCGCGACGGCAGGCCGATCATCGAGTAACGGCCCCACTTCTCGCCACCCTGCACCGATTCGAGCAGGTAGGTGTTGGGCTGGTCGGCCAGTTTCAGGTAGATCGACAGCGGCGTGTCGAAGTCGGCCAGGGTTTCGCAGGCCAGGGGAATGCGGTTGTAGCCGGCAGCGGCCAGGCGCAGGAATTCTTCGCGGGTCATGGGTAGCCTCGTGGCAAGCAGCAATAGGGTCGGGCAAGCGGACGGGCCGGCAGGCGCCGGCGGGCAGGAGTCAGGCGCGCCAGCGCCAACGGGCCAGTGCCTTGATGACTTTCATCCAGAATTTGCCAGTGACCGCCACGGGGGACTCTCTGTCTTGTGAGGCTTGAAGGTCCGCCAACGTTATCCCAGTGGCCGGGTCTGCGCAACCGGGCAGCAGCGCGCGCAGGTCGTCGATCACCAGGTTCGGCGATTCTTCATCGATCGGCCGGCCATGGTTGTAGCCATAGCTCAGGCCAACGCACTGCACACCGGCAGCCTTGGCCGCCAGCACGTCGCTGCGCGAGTCACCGACGAACAGCGATTGCTCCGGCGTGACGCCGGCCATTTTCATCACGTGCAGCAGCGCTGCGGGGTCGGGCTTTTTCTGTGGCAGCGTGTCGCCGCCGATGATCCAGCGGAAATAGCGGCCGATCTTCATCTGGTCCAGCAACGGCCCGACGAAGCGTTCGGGCTTGTTGGTGATCAGCGCCATTTCCACGCCCTGCTTGTGCAGCCAGCGCAGGGTGTCCTTCACACCGGGGTAGATGACGGTCAGCCCATGGCTGTCGGCATACGCCTCCATGAACAACGCCAGCGCCTGGTCGGCCAGGGCATCGTCCACCGAAGCGTGCTCGATGCCGCCGGCCAGGGCCCGGCGCACCAGCACCTGGGCACCGTTGCCCACCCAATGGCGCACGGCCTCGAGGCCTGCGGGCGGGCGCCCGAGTTCGAGCAGCATGCGGTCCACGGCGGCGGCCAGGTCAGGTACCGAATCGATCAGGGTGCCGTCCAGATCGAACATCACCAGCCTGGGCAGCGTCCCCGGGAACAGCTGCTCGAAGCCGCTCATGGGCGCGCCTGGGCCAGTTCGGCGCGCATCTTGGCGATGACTTCCTGGTAGTCCGGGGCATTGAAGATGGCCGAGCCGGCGACGAAGGTGTCGGCGCCCGCAGCTGCGATCTCGCGGATGTTGTTGACGTTGACGCCGCCGTCGATTTCCAGGCGGATATCACGGCCACTGGCATCGATCAGGGCGCGGGCCTCGCGCAGCTTGTCGAGGGTGCCGGGGATGAACTTCTGCCCGCCGAAGCCTGGGTTGACGCTCATCAGCAGCACCATGTCGACCTTGTCCATCACGTACTTCAGCGCATCCAGGCTGGTCGCCGGGTTGAACACCAGGCCGGCCTTGCAGCCGCCGTCCTTGATCAACTGCAGCGAACGGTCGATGTGCTGCGAGGCTTCCGGGTGGAAGGTGATGTAGGTGGCGCCAGCTTCGATGAAGTCGCCGATGATGCGGTCGACCGGGCTGACCATCAGGTGCACGTCGATCGGCGCGGTCACGCCGTACTTGCGCAGGGCGGTGCAGACCATCGGGCCGATGGTCAGGTTGGGGACGTAGTGGTTGTCCATCACATCGAAGTGAACGATGTCGGCGCCGGCGGCCAGCACCTTGTCGACGTCCTCGCCCAGGCGGGCGAAATCGGCAGAGAGAATGGAGGGGGCAATAGCGTAGGGCTGCATGGCGCACCTGTTGGCAGAATCACGGTGGCGCGCATTGTAACTCAGGGAATTGGATACAGGCTGATTGGTATCAATCCGTGTCGACGGGTGCCTACTTTGTCTGAACCGGCCTCATCGCCGGCAAGC
>NZ_DJTF01000198.1:0-8319 GCF_002438125.1 Pseudomonas sp. UBA6315 | reverse complement strand
GAAGATGTTCTTGCCGGTTTTCTTGTCCAGCAGCGAGATGTGCACGTGCAGGCCGTTGCCCGCCTGGCCCGGGTAGGGCTTGGCCATGAAGGTGGTGTCCATTTCATGGTCGTAGGCGACGTTCTTGATCAGGCGCTTGAGCAGGATCGCGTAGTCGCAGGCCTTGAGCGGGTCGGCCACGTGGTGCAGGTTGACTTCGAACTGCGCCGGGGCGCTTTCCTTGACGATGGCATCGGCCGGCAGGCCTTGCTCCTTGGCCGCTTCCAGCATGTCCTGCAGGCAGTCGGCGTATTCGTCGAGGTCGTCGATCAGGTACACCTGGGTCGACTGCGGGCGCTTGCCGGAGATTGGCGAACGCGGCGGCTGCGGGCGACCGTTGAGATTGTCCTGGTCGATCAGGTAGAACTCCAGCTCGAACGCGGCGCAGATGTCCAGGCCCAGGTCGTCGAACTTGCTCACCACCTGGCGCAGCACTTCTCGCGGGTCGGCGAAGAACGGCGCGCCGTCCAGTTCGTGCATGGTCATCAACAGCTGCGCGGTCGGGCGCTTCTGCCACGGCTCGTCGGACAGCGAGCCAGGGATCGGGAAGCAGATGCGGTCGGCATCGCCAATGTCCAGGCCCAGCCCGGTGCTCTCAACGGTCGAGCCGTTGATGTCCAGGGCGAACAGCGACGCCGGCAGGTTGATACCCTTCTCGTACACCTTGTGCAGGCTGGCCCGCTCGATGCGCTTGCCACGTACCACGCCATTCATGTCGGAGATCAGCAGATCGACGTACTGAGTGTCCGGATGGGCCTGGAGGAAGTCTTTCATCTCGCTGGAAGAACTGGCGCACGGGGTGACCGACGTCATGGTGTACATCCTTTGATGTGCTGCGGCGATGTGGGGATACGGCTGGCGCCACACGGGCGACGATGGTTGCAGCTGTTGTTCTTTTCACTTTCCCATCGTGGGGATTGGTTACCCGACCGGGCGCATTGATTCCCAGGGGCGGTTCCACTATAAAATGGCCTCAACGCAACAGACATTGGCAATTCAGCAAGCAGAGCGTGCATCAATGCAATATCAGATCACCCACGCCGACCTCTCCCTGGTCCTGGCCCTGGAGCGCGGTCGCTCGCTGGCCAAGGCCGCCGAGCTGCTGAAAGTCGACGTTTCCACGGTATTTCGTTCGATCCGTCGCCTCGAGTCGGCGCTGGGCACGGCGCTTTTCGTCAAGAGCCGCAAAGGCTACCTGCCGACCGATACCGCCCAGGCCCTGGCCGAGCAGGCCGAACGCGCCGAACAGGCGCTGGATGCCGCGCGCATCGCCATGAGCAGCGGCGAGCAGGTGGTCAGCGGCACCGTGCGCCTGACCTGCACCGAAGCGGTGATGCACAGCCTGCTGCTGCCGGCGCTGGCGGCCTTCATGCCGAGTTATCCGGCCTTGTCGCTGGAGATGGGCACCTCCAACACCTTCGCCAACCTCAGCCGGCGCGATGCCGACATCGCCTTGCGCCTGACCAACACACCGCCAGAGCACCTGGTCGGGCGTTGCCTGGGCTCCACATCCTATGTGATCTGTGGCCAGCCGCAATGGCGCGAGCGCCTGGCCGAAAGCGCCAGCAGCGTGCCCTGGATCGCCCCGGACGATTCGATGCAGGACCACCCCACGGTGGTCTGGCGCAACCAGCAGTACCCGGGGCTGAGCCCGCGCTATCAATGCAGCAGCATGTCGACCATTGCCCAGCTGGTGAGCACCGGCCTGGGGGTGGCGGCGTTGCCTGACTATATGGTCGACCCCTTGCCCGGGGTGGAAGCGCTGAGCGGGCCGCTGCCCGGCTGCGACACCCAGCTGTGGCTGCTGACACGGCCCGATTGCCGGGCGTTGCGTTCGGTGCAGACGCTGTTCGAGGAGCTGACGCCGCGCTTGCGCGACGCCATGCTCTGAGGGTGTTGTGTTCCCGAGGTGGGAAGCGTTATCGTCGGATTCAATGGCTCGAGGCGTCTGTTGCGGCCCTTTCGCCGGCAAGCCGGCTCCCACAGCGGCGGCGGCGCCCCAGGTATCGGTGGTAATTGGCTTGCCAGCGATGCAGCCACCACAGGTCTGCCGGGTAAAACAGCGCTTCCCTATTGGCTGGTGATTTTTTAAACTATCGAGTCCGCCTGCCCATCTTGGGCTGCACGCCCATCGCATTTGCTACTGAGGAAGACCATGGCCCGCGTAACTGTTGAAGACTGCCTGGAACACGTGGATAACCGTTTTGAGCTGGTCATGCTCTCGACCAAGCGCGCCCGTCAGCTGGCTACCGGCGGCAAAGAGCCGCGCGTAGCGTGGGAAAACGACAAACCGACCGTGGTCGCCCTGCGCGAGATCGCCGAAGGTATCGTCACCCCTGAGTTCATCGCCGCCGAAGAGATCGTCACCGAGGATCCGGTCTTCGCCGCGTTCGAGGACGAGTCCAACGAGGCTGTCTGATCCATGCCTGGTCGACGTTGCGCGGCACAAGGCCCTCTTCCTCGGCAAGAGGTGAAATCATGCCGGGCATAGAAGCCTTAGCCGAACGGCTGTCGACCTACCTGGGCCCCGAACAGGTCAACCTGGTTCGCCGGGCCTACTTCTACGCCGAACAGGCACACGATGGGCAACGCCGCCGCAGCGGCGAGCCCTACGTGACCCATCCGCTGGCCGTGGCCAGCATCCTCGCCGACATGCACATGGACCATCAGAGCCTGATGGCGGCCATGCTGCACGACGTGATCGAAGACACCGGCATCGCCAAGGAAGCCCTCAGCCAGCAATTTGGCGAGACGGTGGCCGAACTGGTCGATGGGGTCAGCAAGCTGACCCAGATGAACTTCGAAACCAAGGCCGAGGCGCAAGCCGAGAACTTCCAGAAGATGGCCATGGCCATGGCCCGCGATATCCGCGTGATCCTGGTCAAGCTGGCCGACCGCCTGCACAACATGCGCACCCTGGAAGTGCTGTCGGGCGAGAAACGCCGGCGCATCGCCAAGGAAACCCTCGAGATCTACGCCCCCATCGCCAACCGCCTGGGCATGCACACCGTGCGCGTGGAATTCGAAGACCTCGGTTTCAAGGCCATGCACCCGATGCGCTCGTCGCTGATTCATCGGGCGGTCAAGAGCGCACGCGGCAACCGCAAGGAAATCGTCGCCAAGATCGAGCACTCGCTGGCCAACTGCCTAGCGGCCGACGGTATCCAGGGCGAGGTCAGCGGCCGGCAGAAACACCTCTATGGCATCTACAAGAAGATGCGTGGCAAGCGCCGCGCCTTCAACGAGATCATGGACGTGTACGCCTTCCGCATCATCGTCGACAAGGTCGACACCTGCTACCGCGTGCTCGGCGCCGTGCACAACCTGTACAAGCCGCTGCCCGGGCGCTTCAAGGATTACATCGCGATCCCCAAGGCCAACGGCTACCAGTCGCTGCATACCACCTTGTTCGGCATGCACGGGGTACCCATCGAGATCCAGATTCGCACCCGCGAAATGGAAGAGATGGCCAACAACGGCATCGCCGCGCACTGGCTGTACAAGTCCAATGACGACGAACAGCCCAAGGGCAGCCATGCCCGCGCCCGCCAGTGGGTCAAGGGCATCCTCGAGCTGCAGCAGCGTGCTGGCAACTCGCTGGAATTCATCGAGAGCGTGAAGATCGACCTGTTCCCGGACGAGGTCTACGTGTTCACCCCGAAAGGGCGGATCATGGAGCTGCCCAAAGGCTCCACCGCCGTCGACTTTGCCTACGCGGTGCACACCGACGTCGGCAACAGCTGCATCGCCTGCCGCATCAACCGGCGCCTGGCGCCCCTGTCCGAGCCGCTGCAGAGCGGTTCCACGGTGGAAATCGTCAGCGCCCCCGGCGCGCGGCCCAACCCGGCCTGGCTCAACTTCGTGGTCACCGGCAAGGCGCGCACGCACATTCGCCACGCGCTCAAGCAACAGCGCCGCTCCGAGTCGATCAGCCTGGGCGAACGCCTGCTGAACAAGGTGCTGACCGGCTTCGACAGCAGCCTGGAGCAGATCCCCCAGGAGCGCGTGCAGTCGATCCTTGCCGAGTACCGCCTGGAGCTGATCGAAGACCTGCTCGAAGACATCGGCCTGGGCAACCGCATGGCCTACGTGGTGGCCCGCCGCCTGCTGTCGGCCGAAGGCGAACCGCTGCCGGCACCGGAAGGCCCACTGGCGATCCGCGGCACCGAAGGCCTGGTGCTGAGCTACGCCAAGTGCTGTACGCCGATCCCGGGCGACCCGATCGTCGGCCACCTGTCGGCCGGCAAAGGCATGGTCGTGCACCTGGAAAACTGCCGCAACATCAGTGAAATCCGCCATAACCCGGAGAAGTGCGTGCAACTCTCCTGGGCCAAGGACATCACCGGCGAATTCAACGTCGAGCTGCGCGTGGAGCTTGAACACCAGCGTGGCCTGATCGCCCTGCTGGCCAGCAGCGTCAATGCCGCCGACGGCAATATCGAGAAGATCAGCATGGACGAACGCGACGGCCGTATCAGCGTTGTCCAACTGGTGGTCAGCGTGCACGACCGCGTGCACCTGGCTCGTGTGATCAAGAAGCTGCGTACGCTGACCGGCGTGGTTCGCATCACCCGCATGCGTACGTAGTCCGCCAACCGCAAGGAGTCATCATGAGCAAGACCGTCATCAACAGCGACAAGGCCCCTGCCGCCATCGGTACCTACTCGCAAGCGATCAAGGCCGGCAATACCGTGTACATGTCGGGCCAGATCCCGCTGGACCCCAAGACCATGGAGCTGGTCGAAGGCTTCGAAGCCCAGACCGTGCAAGTGTTCGAGAACCTCAAGTCGGTGGCCGAAGCCGCTGGCGGTTCGTTCAAGGACATCGTCAAGCTGAACATCTTCCTCACCGACCTGAGCCACTTCGCCAAGGTCAACGAAGTCATGGGCCGCTACTTCGAGCAGCCTTACCCAGCCCGCGCCGCCATTGGCGTTGCTGCGCTGCCTAAGGGCGCCCAGGTCGAAATGGACGCCATCCTGGTCATCGAATGATGCCACTGGTGACGGGCGCCCTGCCCGTCACCTTCCTGCTCAAGGTTACCCATCATGCGTCAAGCACTGCCCCTCGCGCTGGCAGCCCTGCTTCTGAGCGGCTGCGCCAGCCACAAACCTGAAGATTTCAACGGCACCTGGATCAACCAGGCCGCCATCAAGGCCGCCGTCAAGGATGGCAGCCTGCGCCAGGCCCTGAACGAGCACGGCCCGGTATTCGAGTGGAAGCTCGACGTGGCCAACCAGCAGGCCAGCTACAGCAACGGTTTCGAGGCCGCCGACGGCCAGCTGAGCGCCAATGACAAGCAATGGCAGGCCAGCTTCCAGGGCGGCCAGACCGAACAACTGGCGCTGGACGGCGACGAGCTGAAAACCACCGATGCCAGCGGCGCCGAGCAAGCCTTCGTGCGCGTCAAGCAACCCGGCAATACGCCACTGGGCGGCAGCTTCGAGAAAGCGCTGTACCAGGCGTACCTGGGCGGTGAGTGGAAGATCATCGAAGGCCAGGGCACCGGCAGCGTGGTGCGCTTCGCCGACAACGGCAGCGTGACCGGCCTGCCCGGCCCCGACCGCTATGCCCTGTGCCTGGCCGGCGACTGCGCCAGCATGGGTGGCAGCAACGACAGCCTGTGGCTGGAGCGCAACCAGCGCGGCGCGCCGTTCATCTTCAAGCGAGATGGCGACAAGCTGGAGATTTTCCAGGCGGTGAACCGTGCACAGCCGGATGAGATGCCGCAATTGGCGGCGGGTAACCGGCAGTGGGTGCTGGAGCGCGACTGACTTCAAGGGCCCTGATCGCCGGCAAGCCGGCTCCCACAGGACCTGCGCAGCCCTTGAGGGCGGTGGTGTACCTGTGGGAGCCGGCTTGCCGGCGATAGGGCCATCAGCCTCAGCCCCTGTTCTGCAGAATCTCCGCGTACCCTTCCTTGTAGCTCGGATACGCCGGCACCCAGCCCAACGCCCGCACCCGGGCATTGCTGCAGCGCTTGCTGCCGGTGCGCCGCACCCGCTGCTCCTGCGACCACTCGGTAACCCCCATGTACGCCCGCAGCCAGGCCACCACGTCGGCCAGCGGCGCCGGGTCGTCATCCACACCGATATAGCAGTCATCCAGCGCGACGCCATCGGCATCCTTGTGCAGCAAGAACGCCAGCAGGCTCGCTGCATCCTCGGCATGAATGCGGTTGCCATAGAGCGGCGGCTCTTCAGCCACCCGATACCCTTGGCGCACCTGGCTCAACAACCATTCGCGACCGGGGCCGTAGATCCCGGTCAAGCGCACGATGCTGGCCGGGATGCCGCTTTCCAGCGCCAGCCGCTCGGCCTCCAGCATCACCCGCCCGGAATAGCCCTCAGGCTCGGTGGCGGCCGTCTCGTCGATCCACTCCCCGTCCTTTTGCGCGAACACGCTGCTGCTGGAGACGAACAGCAAGCGCCGAGGGCGCTGCCCACGCGCGGCCAGCCACGCCAATACATTGCGCAACCCCTCGACATAAGCCGCCTGATAACCCGCCTCATCGTGCTGGCTGGCCGCCACGCAGTACACCAGGTAATCCGGTGAACGCTGTGGCCAGGCCTGGGGCATGCGTGCATCGCCGAGGTCGGCGGCGATCGGGTCGACGCCTGGTGGAAGCTGCTCGACCGAGCGCCGCAGCCCGCCAACCTGCCAGCCTCGGGCCAGCAGTTGTTGGGCCAAACGCCCCCCTACATCACCACAACCTACGATCAAAGCAGAAAGGTCTGACATCACAAAACTCCCTAGACCAAAGAATCAGGCTAGCCGGATTACACGATAAGCGGCTAGACCATAGGCGAAAAAAGCAACAAGATTACTTTTGTTAACAAGAATTACTTGCAATAATGGCACCCCTATCTGTTCTCGGCCTATCTCGAGGCCTTGGAGAACGCTCACATTTTTTCTTCATCAGGTCCGGCCAGCATGACACGTACTCAACCTTCCGCTTCGCCAACCCCGTCGCGCGCCTGGCGCGCCATCGCCGCGCTGATGTTCAGCCTGGTGCTGGCCCCAGTGGCCATGGCCGATGAGCCAACCACCGCCGCCAGCGCTCCAGCCGCCGCCACCGCACCGGCTGCCCCGGCCGCCGAAGGCCAGGCACCTGCTGCCGACGCCCAGGCCGTTGTACCGGTAGCGGTCGACCCGGCCACCGAAGCGCTGGTTGAGGACACCTCCCTGGGCATGGCCCACGACCTGTCGCCTTGGGGCATGTACAAGAACGCCGACGTGGTGGTGAAAGCCGTGATGATCGGCCTGGCCATCGCCTCGATCATCACCTGGACCATCTGGATCGCCAAAGGCTTCGAGCTGATGGGCGCCAAGCGTCGCCTGCGCGGCGAGATCGCCCAGCTGAAGAAGTCCGCCACCCTCAAGGAAGCCAGCGACGTCTCCAACAAGGAAGGCACCCTGGCCCACACCCTGGTCCACGACGCCCTCCAAGAAATGCGCCTGTCGGCCAACGCCCGCGAGAAAGAAGGCATCAAGGAGCGCGTCAGCTTCCGCCTGGAGCGCCTGGTGCACGCCAGTGGTCGCAACATGAGCAGCGGCACCGGCGTACTGGCCACCATCGGCTCCACCGCACCGTTCGTCGGCCTGTTCGGCACCGTGTGGGGCATCATGAACAGCTTCATCGGCATCGCCAAGACCCAGACCACCAACCTGGCCGTGGTTGCCCCAGGCATCGCCGAAGCCCTGCTGGCCACCGCACTGGGCCTGGTCGCGGCGATCCCGGCCGTGGTCATCTACAACGTCTTCGCCCGCTCCATCGCCGGCTACAAGGCGCAGGTGTCCGACGCTTCGGCGCAGGTACTGCTGCTGGTCAGCCGTGACCTGGACCACCAGGGCAGCGAGCGCGCTGCCCCGCACATGGTGAAAGTGGGGTAAGCCATGGGCCTGCATCTCAACGAAGGTGGCGACGACCTCGCCGAAAACCACGAAATCAACGTCACGCCGTTCATCGACGTGATGCTGGTGCTGCTGATCATCTTCATGGTCGCCGCCCCCCTGGCCACGGTCGACATCAAGGTCGACCTGCCGGCCTCGACCGCCAAGCCGGCGCCGAGGCCCGAGAAACCGGTGTTCGTCAGCGTCAAGGCCGACCAGAAGCTGTACGTCGGCGACGATCAGGTACCTGCCCCCGAACAGCTTGGCCCGATGCTCGACGCCAAGACCAAGGGTGACAAGGAAACCACCATCTTCTTCCAGGCCGACAAGGGCGTGGATTACGGTGACCTGATGGAAGTGATGAACAACATGCGCGCGGCCGGCTACCTC
>NZ_DJTF01000200.1:35492-42030 GCF_002438125.1 Pseudomonas sp. UBA6315 | reverse complement strand
CGCAGCGGCGAGCTGTCGGCACCGATCGTGATCGGCCGCGACCACCTGGACTCCGGTTCGGTGTCCAGCCCCAACCGCGAAACCGAAGCCATGCAGGATGGCTCCGACGCCGTGTCCGACTGGCCGCTGCTCAATGCCCTGCTCAACACTGCCAGCGGCGCGACCTGGGTCTCCCTGCACCACGGCGGCGGCGTCGGCATGGGCTTCTCGCAGCACTCTGGCATGGTGATTGTTTGCGACGGCAGCGATGAGGCGGCCGAGCGCATTGCCCGCGTGCTGACCAACGACCCGGCCACCGGGGTGATGCGCCATGCCGATGCGGGGTACCAGATTGCCATCGACTGTGCCAAGGAGCAGGGCCTGAACCTGCCGATGATCACCCGCACCCAGCCGTGAGGAGCCAAGCCATGAATCCAAACAACTGCGCTCCCAAGCCGCTGCAAGGGGTGCGTGTGCTGGACCTGAGCCGCGTACTGGCCGGCCCGCACTGCACTGCGATGCTGGCTGACCTAGGCGCCGAAGTGATCAAGTTCGAAGTGCCGGGGCATGGCGATGACAGCCGCCACCTGGGCCCTTTTGGCGAAAATGGCGAGAGCGTCTATTTCGGCCTGATCAACCGTGGCAAGCGCAGCGTCGAACTTGATTTCAAGGACCCGGCCCAGCTTCAGCGCTTTCACGCACTGGTGGCCGATGCCGATGTCGTGGTGGAAAATTTCCGCCCCGGCGTGACCCAGCGATTGGGCATCGATTTCGACAGCCTCAAGGCGCTCAACCCTCGACTGATCTACGCCAGTATTTCCGGGTTCGGCCAGAGCGGGCCATTGTCCACCCGCCCGGCCTACGACATCGTCGCCCAGGCCATGTCCGGCCTGATGAGCGTGACAGGTTTCCCCCAGACCGGCCCAACCCGCAGTGGTGAAGCACTTGGCGATCTCTGCGCTGGCGTCTACGCCGCCTGGGCAATCAGCTCGGCGCTGTTCGCCCGTGAGTTCCACGCTGCTGGCGCACAGTACCTGGATGTGGCGATGTTCGACGTCTTGGTCAGCCTGCAAATGACCGGCCTCTCCAATCTGTTTGCTCAGGGTCGCGCCCCGGGGCTGGTGGGCAACCGTCACCCGGTCTCGACGCCATTCGACACCTACCGCGCCGCTGATGGGCTGGTGGTGATCGCAGTCGCCAGCGACAAGCTGTTCCGCCGCTTGTGCCAGACCATGCAGTGCCAGGCCTTGGCCGATGACCCGCGCTTCGTCGACGACGGCTCGCGCACCGCCAACGAAGTGGCCTTGAAAGCACGGATCGAGTCCTGGACGAGCACCCAACGCGTTGAACAGATCTGTGACTTGCTGCTGGACGCCGGAGTGCCCGCCTCGCCTGTATGGGATCTGGCCCAGGCCACCAGCAGCGAGCAAGCCCAGGTGCGCCAATTGCTGATAGAGGGCGGTGCACAGTCGCCCTTGGTACCGCAGCCGGTGTTTTTCAACGCAAGCAAACCCCACGCCGCTTCGCCTGCCCCACGCCTGGGCGAAGCCAATGCCCTGTTCGGCCTGCCCCACACTGGAGAATAACAATGAACTACGAACTGGACGCCGCGGAACTGGCAATCATCGAATCTGCCGAGCGCGTTGCTCAAGACGTACTGAAACCCAAGGCCCAGGGCCTTGATGAGTCCGAGGCGTTTTGCGCCGACAGCCTCAAGGCCCTGGGTGATCTGGGGTTCATGGGCATCAATCTGCCTGAGGCCTATGGTGGGTTTGGCATCACAAGCCTTGCAATGAGCCGCGTGGTGGAGGCAGTGGCCGCCGCCTGCGCCTCCACCGCGTCGGCGATGACCGCGCATTTTCTGGCCACCGACTCGCTGCTCATCGGTGGCACCGAGGCGCAGCGCCAGCAATGGCTGCCGCGCGCCGCCACTGGCGAGTTGCTGGGCGCGTTCGCGCTGACCGAACCTGCGGCCGGCTCCAACCCGGCCGATATGCGCACCCGAGCAAGCCAGGAAAATGATGGCTGGCGGATCCGTGGCAGCAAGCATTACATCACCAATGCCCGCGAAGCCGATTTCATCGTGCTGTACGCCAAGACCGACGGCGACGCGGGTCATCACGGCATCAGCGCTTTTGTCATTCCCAAAGGAACGCAAGGCATCAGCTTTTCCAGCCCGGAAAAGACCATGGGCCTGCGCGGCAGCACGATCTATGAGCTGTCGCTGGACTGCTGGCTGCCCGCCAGCGCCCTGCTGGGCGAGCAAGGCCATGGCTTCAAGACCGCTATGGAGGTCTTGGATCGCGGCCGGGTAGAAGTGGCGGCGATGGCCTTGGGCATCGCTCGCGCCGCCATGGAGCACAGCCTCAGCTGGGCCCAGCAGCGCCAGATCGGCCCCAAGCCATTGGCTGCCTACCAGGGTACACAGTGGCGTCTTGCAGACATGCACAGCCAATTGCAGGCAGCGCGCCTGCTGACCCAGCACGCTGCGGCCAGCCGTGATTCGGGCGGGCGCTTCAGCCTGGAGTCGGCCACCGCCAAGCTGTTCGCCGCCGAGGCGGCCGGTTTCATCACCGATGCCGCACTCCAGCTGCATGGCGGTTATGGCTACATTCGCGACCTGCCGCTGGAGCGCCTGGTGCGCGATGCACGCATCCTGCGCATTTTTGAAGGGACTTCGGAGGTGCAGAAAATCATCATCTCCCGCGCCGTACTGGACGCCGCCCGCGCTTGAGGTGGTCAGCCTGGGCGGCACCAGCCGTTCAGGCTCAAAGGGCATCGGTCACATAACAACAATAGAGGCGCCATGGGCAGTGGCGCCACAGGAGACACGCTCATGTCTGGCAAGCCCCTCATAGAAACGCGATCCATCGATTACATCCCCGAAAGCGAACGCCACGGTCGCCTCTTCAGCCAGTTCACCTTATGGTTCGGTGCCAATCTGCAGATAACGGCCATCGTCACCGGTGCCTTGGCAGTGGTGCTGGGTGGCGATGTGTTCTGGTCATTGATCGGCCTGTTGATCGGCCAGGTGTTCGGCGGCATCGTGATGGCGCTGCATGGCGCTCAAGGCCCGCGTCTGGGCCTGCCGCAAATGGTTTCCAGCCGCGTGCAGTTCGGTGTGTTCGGTGCAGTGATACCGCTGGTATTGGTCTGCATCATGTACATCGGGTTCAATGCCACCGGCACGGTGCTGGCCGGCCAGGCCATCGGCCGCATGGCCAATATCAGCGATACCGGCGGCATCCTCGTTTTCGCCGCCGTGATCGTGGTCCTGACGGTGTGTGGCTACAGGGTGATTCACCTGCTGGGGCGGGTTGCCAGTGCGCTCGGCTTGGTGGCATTCGCCTACCTTTTCGTTCGCATGTTCTCGGTGAACGATATCGCCACCTTGCTCGATAACCGACACTTCGGTTGGAACACGTTCCTTCTGGCCGTTTCGCTTTCGGCGTCGTGGCAGATCGCTTTCGGCCCCTACGTCGCCGACTACTCGCGTTACCTGCCCAGTGCCACCTCCCCGTTGCGCACGTTCCTTGCCGTAGGCCTGGGCTCAGTGCTCGGTTCACAGACCTCCATGGTGCTCGGCGTGTTCGCTGCCGCCCTGGCAGGCAGTGCCTTCTCAGGGCACGAGGTGAATTACATCGTAAGCCTAGGCGCCAGCGGGCTGATTGCGAGCCTGCTGTTCTTCAGCATCGGCTTTGGCAAAGTGACCATCGCCACCTTGAACGCCTATGGCAGCTTCATGTGCATCGCCACCATCGTCAGTGCGTTTCACAAACGCTTCACGGTGTCCTCCGGCCAGCGCCTGGTCTTCGTGCTCTGTATTGTCGGCATCTCCACCACCCTTGCGCTGATCGGGCAGCATTCCTTCCTCAGCGCGTTCAAGTCGTTCCTGTTGTTCCTGCTGGCATTTTTCACGCCTTGGAGTGCCATCAACCTGGTGGACTACTACTTCATCACTAAGGAACGCTACGACATCGCGGCCTTGGACGACCCCGATGGCCGCTATGGCCGTTGGAACTGGGTAGGTATCGGCACCTACGGGTTCGGGGTGATGGTGCAGATGCCCTTCATTGCCACCAGCTTCTATACCGGCCCGCTGGTGCAATACCTGGGTGAGACGGACATTTCCTGGCTGGTGGGTTTGATCTTGCCGGCGCTCGTCTATTATTCGCTTGCCAGGCGCGGTGCCCGGCACCCTCAGGCATTTCCCGCGCAAGACGTTACCCAGAAGCAGTACTAGCCCCTGAGCCGCTTGCCGCCCTCACTGGGCGGCAAGCCACCTGCCCGCCCCTGGTACCAACAGCCCAGAGACCCCATGAACACCAACACACAACCTGCCCCACCGGCCGGGACACAGCAGCGCCTGTACCTGGCGGCAGTGGACTTGTTCGCTGAACAGGGCTATCAGAATACGAGCTTGCGCGACCTGGCCGCCCGCTTGGGTATCGGCGCGGGATCCCTGTACAACCACATCGAAAGCAAACAGGCACTGCTCTTCGACCTCATCGAAGAATGCATGAGCGATCTGCTGAGCCTCACCCGAGCAAAGCTCAAGGCCGCCCAGGGCTCGCGCGCCCGCCTGCATGCATTCGTGAGTGCCTTCATCGAGCTTCAACAGCGCGAGTGCAAAAGGTTGCAACTCATGCTGCGTGAAGCGCGCAACCTGACGGCAGAACAGTATCGGCTGCACGCAGCGATGCGCGATGAATACACCCAGCACCTGACTGCCATCATTGCCTCTACCCTGCTCCATCGAGGCTTGGATAGCTCGGCGACCAGGTTCTTCGCCAACAGGGTCATCGGCATGCTCGAAAGCCTTTGCCAATCGCAGGACATCGATTCGACCCTGTCACAACGGCAAATCATTGAACAACTCACCGAGATGATCCTCGGCGCTGCCTCCAGCTTGGCGCCGCTCGCTCGGCAAACGCCAGGCACTTCACCGGCGACTCGCACGGGTGTTCGTCTGCCAGGCAATCGAGCCGGGTAGACAAGATACTTGGCTAGTACGCAACCCCCTGTGCAAAGTCATTCGCCATGGCGGTCTTGAGGGCTTTGGATATTTTTCCTGGTGCTTTCGTCGAGAAGGCCGCGAAGCACCTCGAACAGTGGATAGGCATCCGTGTATTTCTTGCCGTAACTTAGGTTGAACGCGTAATCGAAATCTGGCGGGTTCTTGCCTTGATTGTGCTGAAGGATGGTTTCCAGCTTATCTAGCGCCTTGACGGCCTGGGCCTCGGGCGAACGTGCATTTTCATAGTCATCCCACAGCGCAAGGATTTCAGCTTTAACCGTGTCATCCAGTGTACGGGTCAAGAGGAGAAGGTCGTTTCGCTCCTGTTGGCTCTTGTCGGGAAACGCGTCCTTGCTAACAGCGGGAATATCGCCATTGATGGCTTCGCCCAAGTCATGGATGACGCACATCTTGATGAGTTTCAACTTATCGAGACCGGCCAGTTGATCCTCGAAAACGATGGCCATCAGGCAGAGGCGCCAGCTATGTTCAGCCGTGCTCTCGGTACGACCGGAAGAGGTATGGGCCGTTCTGAGCACATCCTTGAGTTTTTCCGCTTCAGTTAGAAAGGCGAGGCGCCCTTTAAGCTTCTCGATATCCATGATTGCTCCTGGCACTGTTGGCGAACTGTGGGCTGCCTTGACTGGATCAGAGCAGCCTAGAGCTGAAAGTACGCAGCGTCCACGCATAAAAAATGCGGGCGCTATGCGCCGCAATCGATCACAGCGTTTCCACCAGACGTGCGGCAGTGCCATCCGAGAGAGGGATACGTGTCCAGCGACAGAGACTGTGGCTGATGGGCACGAGGCGGGAATCATTGGTACCGCTTGCAAATTCCAGCGCTGGGGGCGCGAGTGCTTCCCTCCACCCCAGTTCGTCCAACATCAATTCCTTGGCAACGATCTGCGGCGAAGCGAAACGCCACAGTGACTGCCCCAGCAGTGTGCTGACGGGGCTGGTGAACTGGGCTGCGCGTGAGGGCGAGCACGCCAGCAATCTATGCGTCAGGTCGCACATGAGATGAACCGGCCGCACGCTTTCTTTCACCAGCCGCGCCAATGCCTGATCTGCGGCGGTATCAAGGCGAGCGGTAAGTAGCTTCTCCAAAGTGCTGCGGGAGAACGGGTCCAGTGCCAGTACACCACTTTCCCAGCGAGAGATAGTTGATTGAGTGACGTTGAACAAGCTCGCCGCATGGGACTGTTTGACGCGGTGCAGCAAACGCCATCGCTTAAGCGCTACGCCGGGCAATTCCGGCTTCAGCAATATGTCAGGCATCGCGGCTTCCGAGAGGTGAGCTAAGCGGCGATTTTGAGTTATGCAAGATTGCCCTGCAAGCGGGCCAGACCAGTGGGTCTTATCAGCGCGTGAGAGCACTCAGCTTGGATTGCGCGCAACGATCCAAAGCTCTGTGGTCAGTACCGGCCTCATCGCCGGCAAGCCGGCTCCCACGCAGGCCTGAAGGCCGGTGATATTCCTGTGGGAGCCGGCTTGCCGGCGATGGGCTGCGAAGCGGCCCCGGTTGCAGGTGTCTGCTTTGGG
>NZ_DJTF01000200.1:0-35230 GCF_002438125.1 Pseudomonas sp. UBA6315 | reverse complement strand
CCCAAAGCAGACACCTGCAACCCATTAGGCGGGCTTAGTTCACCATCACTTCGTCCAGCGCCTGTTCAAGGATGCTGACCGTGCGCTCGATATTGCGCACTTTCTCAAGGCCGAACAAACCAATGCGAAAAGTCTGGAAGTCGGCCGGTTCGTCACATTGCAACGGCACCCCGGCGGCTATCTGCAGGCCGTGCTCGGCAAACTTCTTACCGTTCTTGATATCACCATCATCGGTATAGCTCACCACAACGCCCGGGGCCTGGAACCCGGCGGCGGCCACGCTTCTGAAGCCTTTGCCGGTCAGCAGGGCACGCACGCGATTACCCAGCGCCTGTTGCTCGTCGCGCAGCTTGTCGAAACCGTAGGCGTGCATCTCGTTCATCACATCGCTGAACCGCGCGAGCGCGTCACTGGGCATGGTCGCATGGTAGGCATGGCCGCCCTGCTCGTAGGCCTGCATGATCTGCAGCCACTTTTTCAGGTCGCAGGCAAAGCTACTGCTTTGCGTCTGCTCAATGCGCTCCAGGGCCAGGGCACTGAGCATCACCAGGGCGCAGCAAGGCGAGGCGCTCCAGCCTTTCTGCGGTGCACTGATCAGCAGGTCGACTGCGCACTTGTGCATATCGACCCATAGCGTGCCTGAGGCAATGCAGTCCAGCACGAATAGCCCACCCACCGCATGCACGGCGTCGCCGACGGCGCGCAGGTATTCGTCGGGCAGGATGATCCCTGATGCGGTTTCAACGTGGGGGGCAAAGACAACCTGGGGCTTGTGCGCCTCGATGGCTGCCAGCACTTCGTCCAGCAGCGGGGGTGCGTAGGCTGCCTGGCGGCCCGTGTCGACCGGTCGCGCCTTCAGCACCGTGATGGCCGCCGGGATGTTGCCCACCTCGAGGATCTGGCTCCAGCGATAACTGAACCAGCCGTTGCGGATCACCAGGCATTGCTTGCCGGTGGCGAACTGTCGCGCTACCGATTCCATGCCGAAGGTGCCGCTGCCCGGCACTACCGCAACGGCCTGGGCGTTGTAGACCTGTTTCAGGGTCGTGGAAATGTTCCTCATCACGCCTTGAAAGGTCTGCGACATGTGATTGAGCGAGCGATCGGTGTAGACCACCGAATACTCGACCAGCCCCTCAGGATCAATACTGGGATAGAGCTTCGACATGGGGTGACTCCTTTGGCAGGGATGCCATGGGTATGGCCGGCCCTAAGCTTTTGCAGTGCGTACTTGGCGTTCAAGTTAGCAGATTCAAAGCGTCATGCTGCGTGCGATCCCGGTCGCCGGCTGGCGGTGGTCAACCGTCGATACGCTTCACCTGAATACTGTTGGCCGATAGATTTTCTACTGTAATTTAAAAGACTTGCTGTCTCTCTGAGAAAGACTGAGCGCCGCTACTCTCATTCCACAAACAACCTATCCACACTTCACTCAGGAGGATCTATGACAGTAGAAAAAGTAGCAATCGTCACGGCCGGTGGTAGCGGTATGGGGGCGGCAGCTGCACGCAGACTGGCTGCCGATGGCTTCAATGTCGGTATTCTTTCTTCCTCTGGCAAAGGCGAGGCACTGGCGCAGGAGCTCGGCGGTATTGGCGTAACCGGCAGTAACCAGTCAATCGAAGATCTGCAGCGCCTGGTCGACGCCGTCATTCAGAAATGGGGCCGTATCGATGTGTTGGTCAACAGCGCCGGCCATGGCCCGCGGGCACCGATCCTCGAGATCAGCGATGAAGATTGGCACCAGGGCATGGAGACTTACCTGCTCAACGTCATTCGCCCTGCACGACTGGTGACGCCGTACATGCAGCGCCAGAACGGCGGTGCGATCATCAACATATCTACGGCATGGGCGTTCGAGCCAAGCGAACTGTTCCCAACCTCGGCGGTTTTCCGTGCCGGCCTGGCGTCGTTCAGCAAGATCTTTGCTGACAAGTATGCCGCCGACAACATTCGCATCAATAACGTGTTGCCGGGCTGGATCGACAGTCTTCCTGCTACTGAACAACGTCGCGAAGGTGTGCCACTCAAGCGCTATGGCACCAGCGAAGAAATTGCCGCCACCATCGCCTTCCTGGCGAGCGACGGGGCCGCCTACATTACCGGCCAGAACATCAAGGTCGACGGCGGCGTTACCCGCAGCGTCTGAGTATCTCCGGGCCGCACACGGTACGCGGCCCTTTCTCCTCTAGGCGATTGCCATGCTTGATCTGATATTGGCCAAGGTCTGGTCGGGTTTATCCATACCGGTTGGCAGTACGCCAAATCCATTTCGCTTGATGCAACTGGCCACCGTCGATATCGACGGGCAACCCAAGGTAAGCACGGTGGTCTTGCGCCATGCCGATGAGTCGACGAGGTCGATCCTCTTTTATGCGGACAAGCGCTCGGCGAAGCTCGCAGAGATACGTGCCGAACCCAGAGTCGCTATGACCTGCGTAGATCCGACCGGCAAGCTGCAGCTTCGAATGGAAGGCCTGGCTGAACCTGTGTCGGATGTTTCGCGCCTTGCCCAGCACTGGCAGCAGGCCCGAGCCAGTACCCAGGCGCTCTTTCGCCATGGTCGCCTGCCAGGCGAGGCGATTTCTTCACCTTGCGCAGTTTATGAAACGCACGTGGAGGGTTTTGAAAATTTCGCACTGGTGGTTGTCCATTTGAGAAAAATCGAGTGGCTCGACCTTTCCCAGAATATCCACCAGCGGGCCCGCTTCATTTTGCAAGACGAGCATTGGCAGGCAGGTTGGCTCGCCCCCTAAGACAGGATCAAATCTGATGAGCAGAATCGCTATCCACAGTGATCAGGCGCCGAAAGCTATCGGCCCGTATTCGCAAGCCGTGCGCATGGGTGACCTGGTTTTCCTGACCGGGCAAATCGCGCTTCACCCTGAAAAGATGGAATTGGCGCAAGGGATCGAAGCCCAAACCGTTCAGGTGCTCGAGAACCTGCAGGCCGTCGCACAGGCCGCAGGCGGTAGTTTTGTTGACGTAGGGAAACTCACTATCTACCTCACGGAACTCTCGCACTTTGCTGCCGTGAACGAAATCATGAGCCGTTACTTTGCAGCGCCTTACCCCGCACGCGCCACGGTCGGCGTGTCGGCGCTCGCACTGAATGCTTTGGTTGCCATTGACGCCACCCTGGTACTTCCCCGAATGGCCGAATAATCCAGGCGTTTGCTCTTTTCCATGAAACTCATTCGGCACCGGGTAAAGGCCTCGTCCTCTGCCCGCGTGGCTCACTCTCGACAGTGGCAGGACCAATAGATGGCCAAGGCAGCTGATCTCGTTGTGCAATGTTTGGAAAGTGAAGGTGTTGAGTATGTGTTCGGCATCCCCGGGGAGGAAAATCTCGATCTGCTGGAATCCCTGCGTAAATCCAGGATCAAGTTGGTACTGACTCGTCACGAGCAGTCTGCAGGTTTCATGGCAGCTACCTATGGGCGCCTGACCGGCAAGACTGGCGTCAGCCTGTCAACCTTAGGCCCCGGCGCGACCAACCTGGTCACCGCCAGCGCCTATGCATATCTAGGCGGCATGCCGATGATGATGATCACCGGCCAGAAGCCGATCAAGAAGTCCAAGCAGGGCCGCTTCCAGATCATCGATGTGTGCGACATGATGGCCCCCATCACCAAGTACACCCACCAGCTCGCCTCCGCCGACAACATCCCGTCGCGCATGCGTGAAGCGTTCCGCCTGGCCGAGGAAGAAAAGCCGGGCGCGGTGCACCTGGAGCTGCCGGAAGACATCGCCGCCGAGCAGACCGATGCGTTACCGATCCCTCAGAGCCTCCACCGTCGGCCGTTAGCCGAGCACAAGGCGATCGAAGCGGCCGTTGAGAAGCTGCACAAAGCCCGCAACCCTCTGCTGGTGATCGGCGCCGGTGCGAACCGCAAGATGACCGCCAAAGTCCTCAAGCAACTCATCGACGAGACTCGCATCCCGTTCATCACTACCCAAATGGGCAAAGGTGTGGTTGACGAGCGCCATCCCTGCTTCCTCGGTAATGCCGCGCTGTCGTCCGGTGATTTTGTACACCGTGCAATCGAAGCCGCCGACCTGATCGTCAACATCGGCCATGACGTGATCGAGAAGCCGCCGTTCTTCATGGTTCGCGGTGGCACTGAAGTCATTCACATCAACTTCCGTGCCGCCGAAGTCGACGCCGTGTACTTCCCTCAGATCGAAGTGATTGGCGACATCGCCAACGCTGTGTGGCAGATCCATGAAGCCCTGGCTGACACCTCGCACTGGGACTTCACCCGTCTGATGGCCATCCGTGAAGCAAACGAAACGCAGATCTCTGAAGGCGCTGACGACGCACGCTTCCCCGTCTATCCGCAACGCCTGGTTGCCGACCTCCGTCGCGTACTGCCGTCCGAAGGCATCGTTGCCCTGGACAACGGCATCTACAAGATCTGGTTCGCGCGCAACTACAAGGCCCACAAGCCCAACACCGTGCTGCTCGACAACGCCCTGGCAACCATGGGCGCCGGCCTGCCATCGGCGATGGCCGCGCACCTGGTGTACCCGGATCGCCCGGTGATCTCGGTATGTGGCGACGGCGGCTTCATGATGAACAGCCAGGAGCTGGAAACCGCAGTACGCCTGGGCATGCACATCACCGTGGTGATCCTGCGTGACGACGGCTACGGCATGATCCGCTGGAAACAGGCCAACATGGGCTTCACCGATTTCGGCCTGGACTACGGTAATCCGGACTTCGTCAAATACGCCGAAGCCTATGGTGCCAATGGCCACCGCGTGGAAAGCGCCGAAGGCTTGCTGGCGCTGCTCGAGCACTGCATAAAGACCCCAGGCGTGCACGTGATCGACTGCCCGGTCGACTACAGCGAGAACGACCGCATCTTGAACATCGATATCCGCGAGCGCAGCGCGGCGGTGTGAAGCGCCCATCGCCGGCAAGCCGGCTCCCACAGTACAGCGCAGGCCTGAAGGCCGGTGATATTCCTGTGGGAGCCGGCTTGCCGGCGATGAGGCCGGTACTGGCCGCAGGGTCAGGGCAGATTATCCGGTGCGATGTTGTACAGCCGAAGCGCCTGCGCCATGACCTTGCTGAAAACCGGCGCCGATACCAGCCCGCCGAAATAGCCGTGCGTGGACGGGTTGTCGATCATCACGACCACCACGAACTTCGGCGCGGCGGCAGGGCCGAACCCGGCGAACATCGCCCTGTACGCCTTGTGCTGGTAGCCCTTGCTGGTGGCGCTGGGCCGCCTGGCCGTACCGCTCTTGCCGCCCACGTGGTAGCCCGGCACCTTGGCCCGATAAATGCCCCTGGGCGCTTCGACAACCTGTACCAGCATGTGCTTCAGCGCATTGGCCACCGGTGCCGGCATCGCCTGACGTGCCTGCGCAGGTTCGCTGACACGCAGCAGCGAGACCGGCACACTTCTGCCGCCATTGACCAGGGTCGCGTAGGCCTTGGCCAGCTGCACGGCGGTAACGGAAACGCCGTAGCCGTAGGACATCGCCGCGGTTTCCGCCTCGCGCCACTGGCGTCGGCTGGGCAGCACGCCCGAACGCTCCCCGGGAAACGCCGTACCGGTCGTCTGCCCCAGGCCCACCCGCTGCAGCAGGCCATGAATCGTCTCGCCGCCAATGTCGAATGCCACCTGGCTGATCGCAACGTTGCTGGAGCGCACCAGGATCCCCGCCATGTCCAGCCGCTCGCCGGCGGTGCGCGAGGCATCACGGATGGTGAACCTGCCCACCTTCAGGCTGCCGGTTTTCACCAGCACGGTGTCGGACGGTTTCCAGCGCCCGCTTTCCAGTGCAGCGGCCACCGAGAACGGTTTCATCGTCGAGGCCGGCTCGAACACATCCACCAGCGCCCGGTTTCTCATCGCTGATGGGCTGGCCTGTGCACAGTTGTTGGGGTTGTAGCTGGGGTAGTTGGCCAGGGCCAGCAGCTCCCCGGTCTCGACGTCGAGGATCACGACACTTCCCGCGTCGGCACCATTGTCGGCCACGGCCTTGGCCAACTCGCGGCTTGCCAGGTACTGCAAGCGTATGTCCAGGGACAGCGCCAGGTCCTGCGCCTGTTTTGCAGGCCGGCTCACGCCCAGGTCCTGGATCACCTGCCCCCTGCGGTCCTTGACCACATGCTGCCTGCCGCTGACCCCACGTAGCGCCTGATCGTAGGCCAGCTCCACGCCCTCGCTGCCGTTGTTGTCGATATCGGTAAAACCGACGACCTGCGCGGCGATGGCACCTGCAGGATAGAAGCGCTGCGACTCCTCCAGGCTGTAGATGCCCTTGATGTGCTGTTGATGAACGACCTGCAACACCTGCCCGGCCCGTTCAGGGGGCAGGCGCCTGCGCAGGTAGAAAAACGCCTTGTGGCGGTTTTGCGCAAAGCGCTTTTCGAGCGTCGCAAGCGGCATCTGCAACGCCTGGGCGAGCGACGGCCATTTGGCCTGCTCGGCAGACAGTTCACGCATGTCGGCCCACAGGGTCACCACGGGGGTGCTGACAGCCAGCGGGTGCCCGGCGCGGTCGGTGATCACCCCTCGGGGCGCAGGGTGGGTCAGATAACGCAGGCTGCGCGCATCACCCTGTTGGCGCAGGAAGGCGTTATCGACGATTTGCAGCTCGACAATGCGCCAGCACAGCGTCAACGCAAGGATAAGTACAAGGCCGACCACGAGCCTGAACCGCCACGGATAACCGGGCAGCGTTCTAGAAGGGGAACGCATCTAAACACTCACAGCGATGAATCAGGGCAACAGCCAGGCGGGGGGTTCAATACCGAGCCATTCCAGAAGTTGCACATTGACGCTCCCGGTCAAGGGCAACGCGTGGTCCAACTGCAACAGATAGATGGCCTCTTGTGTTTCGCTGCCAAACAAACCATCGATATCGCCTTGATAATAGTTGTGCCCCTGCAGCGCGACTTGAAGTTCAGTTATCAATTGCTTGCCAAGCGGCGTCACTACACTGCCGTGCAACTCACCTTGCGGCGCGATGGAGGCGGCATTCAATGTGCCGACAGCAATAGCCAGCAGTAAGACCGCAATAACTTTGCTCGCGTTCATCAATATCAATTTACCTGCCCAACCAATAACCGACTCAAGCACTAGCTATCTATTTGCCGGGCATTGTCCGCACCCCTATACTATTAATCAATCAACTATCAAGATATCTGATATGAACAGTTTTGATATCGAAAGTGTCGACCTGAACCTGCTCAGGGTTTTCGTCGCCCTGATCGAAGAAGGCGGCGCCAGCCGCGCGGCCATACGCCTGGGCGTCACCCAGCCTGCGGTCAGTGCCGCACTTGGCCGCCTGCGAGAGATCTACGCCGACCCGTTGTTCGAGCGCACCGGCCGTGGCCTGCGCCCGACCCGGCGCGCCAACGAGCTGGCACCGCTGATTGGCGAGGCCCTCAATTGCTGCCGGCAAGCCCTTGCACTTTCAGGCGGTGACCAGGACATCAAGGGCAGGACGATCACCCTCGGTTTGTCCGATGACAGTGAAATCGCCCTGGGCCAAAGCCTGGTAGCGCAGATCGACGAGCACCTGCAGGGCTTGCGGGTGATTTTTCGGCAGACCCACAGCGGCCTGGTCCAGGACATGCTGATGCGTCACCAGATAGACATCGCCTTGTCGGCGGGCGGGATGTCGTCGCCGCTGATCGCCCGGCAGCGCCTTGGCCGGGGCAATTACCTGGGCATTGCCGATGCCGACAACACCCTGCCCACCACCGCCGAAGACTACGCCCAGCGGCCCCACCTGCTGGTCTCGTCGGCGGGTTTCGTCGGCATCGTCGACGAAGGCTTGAATGCCGTGGGCTACAAACGCCGTATCCACGCCTCGACCTCGCATTTTGCCGCCGTGCCGTTTCTGCTGATGGGCTCGAAACTGATCACCACGGTGCCAACCCATGCGGCACGCGCCATGGAAAGGGTCAGCACGCTGCAAACATTCCCCTGCCCCGTGCCCATGCCCTCCTACGACCTGGAAATCGGCACGCGAGTGGGCAGCAAGCACGACATCACGCTGCAAAGGGTCAAGGCGATGATTATCGAGCTGGTGGATAAAACCTTTTGCCTGACCTGAGCCCGCAATAGCCCTTGTGTGACATCAACCGGGTTGATATCAGATAGCCCGAAGTGCGCATTGATGAATACTTCACGCGCCTTAGAATAAAAAACCCAAAAGCGTAAGGCCTGCAAAAAGCGGTAAGTATTTTCAAATGACACATCCCACCGAACTACAGGACAGGGAAGCCAGCCACAGGATTGTAAAAACAAGAATTATCGCCAGCGCCATACTGGTCCTGACCCTGACAACCGCACTGGTGTGCCGGTTGTACTTCCTGCAAGTCACTCAGCATGATCTACACGTTGCGGTCGCAGAAAAAAACCGCGTGCATGTGCGGCCACTCGCAGCAGCACGGGGCATCATCTATGACCGCAACAACGTCGTGCTGGCCGACAACATCCCCACCTTCAACCTGACCATCACCCGCGAACGCGCGGGCGATACCAAGGCCGTGGTCAGCCAGTTGTGCCAGGTGCTGGGTTTGAGCGCCGGTCAACGCGACAAGCTGGACCGGGCCTTGCACCGCAGGGGCAGAGCCTTCGAGCCCGTGGTGTTGATGACGGACCTCACCGAACAGCAGATCGCACGGGTGGCAGTGAATCAATTTCAACTGCCGGGCGTAGATGTTCACGCGCAGTTTTCACGGGTGTACCCGTTGGCCGAACACTTCGCCCATTCGGTGGGTTATGTCGGGCGCATCAATGAAAAAGAGTACAAGCAACTCGACCACGCAAAATACCTGAGCACGGAACAGATCGGCAAAACCGGCATCGAGCGCTTCTATGAAGACGCCCTGCATGGCCAGATGGGTTTCGAAGAAGTGGAAACCAATGCGCAAGGCAAGGTGATCCGCGTGCTGGGCCGGCACAACCCGACCCCGGGCCAGGACATCGTGCTGACCATCGACGCGTCACTGCAAGGTGCTGCCGAGCAGGCCCTGGGCGACCGGCGTGGCGCTGTGGTCGCACTGGACCCGGCAACCGGCGAAGTGCTGGCCATGGTCAGCCGGCCCAGCTTCGACCCCAACCCTTTCGTCAAGGGCATCACCACCCCGGCCTACGCAGCCTTGCGCGATTCAGCCGACATGCCGCTGTTCAACCGCGTGCTACGCGGCCTCTACCCCCCGGCCTCGACCATCAAACCGATGGTGCTGGTTGCAGGGCTGGACAGTGGCGTCATCACCCCCTCCCAGCGGGTATTCGACCGTGGCTATTACGAGCTGCCCAACTACCGGCACAAGTATCGCAACTGGAATCGGGCAGGCGACGGCTGGGTGGATATGTACGACGCGATCATGCGCTCCAATGACACCTACTTCTACGACCTGGCCCACAGGCTGGGTATCGAGCGGTTGCACAGCTACCTCACCGCGTTCGGCCTGGGGCAGCGGGTGTCGATCGACCTGTTCGAGGAAGCGCCCGGGCTGATGCCCTCCCCAGCCTGGAAGCGCGCCACCCGCCGCCAGCAGTGGTACCCCGGCGAAACGCTGATCGCCGGCATCGGCCAGGGCTATGTGCAGATGACGCCGCTGCAGATGGCCCAGGCCACCAGCCTGATTGCCAGCAGAGGCATCTGGCATCGGCCGCACCTGGCGCTGTCGATTGGCGGGCAAAAACCGGCCGACCCCCACCCGCTGCCCAACATCACCCTGAAAAACCCCGACACCTGGCGCGAGGTGGCAAAGGGCATGGAGATGGTCATGCACAACCCGCGCGGTGCCGGGCGCCGGGCAGCCCAAGGCGCGCCCTACCGAATGGCCGGCAAGAGTGGCACCGCGCAGGTCATCGCGATCAGGCAGGGCGAGCGCTACAACCGCAACAAGACCCGCGAACGCCACCGCGACAACGCTCTTTTCGTCGCCTTTGCCCCCGCGCAACGCCCGGCCATCGTGGTCGCCGTGATGATCGAGAACGGCGAAGCCGGGGCCCGGGTCGCAGGGCCGGTGGTCAGGAAGGTCATGGACGCCTGGCTACTGGATGCACACGGGCAGCTCAAACCGCAATTCGACGTCGCGCATGCCCTGCAACACGCCTCGACCGACGCACGCGTTGGAATGCTCTAACGCTCCCCCACCGCCATCGAAATACCCACTCAAGGAGCAACGAATGCGGCTTTCAAAGGCCCTGGGCTGGTGTGCCCTGGCACTTGCCAGCGTGCTGGTGCTGGGTGCAAGCGGCACCTATCTGTACCTCGACCCACAATTGCCCGATGTAGAGACCCTCAAGGCCGTGCAACTGCAGGAGCCGCTGCAGGTATACAGCGCAGAAGGCAAGCTGATCGCCGAATTTGGTGAGATACGCCGTATCCCCCTGCCCTCCTCGCAAATCCCCGGCGACTTCCTGGCCGCCTTCATGGCTGCGGAGGATGCCAACTTCTACCATCATCGTGGCGTCGACCCCACAGGCCTGCTGCGTGCGGCCCTGGAGTTGATCAGCAGCGGGCACGTGCGCTCCGGCGGCAGCACCATCACCATGCAGGTGGCGAAGAACTTCTTCTTGAGCAAAGAGAAGACGTTCTCACGCAAACTCACCGAGATACTGCTGGCCTTGCGCATTGAACGCACATTGACCAAGGACGAAATCTTCAACCTCTACGTCAACAAGATCTACCTGGGCAAACGGGCCTATGGCATTGCAGCCGCGGCGCAGATCTATTACGGCAAGCCAGTGTCCCAACTGACCCTGGCGCAGACCGCGATGATCGCGGGCTTGCCCAAGGCGCCCTCACGCTTCAACCCTATCAACAACCCGGCCAGGGCCAAACAACGCCGCGACTGGATTCTGGGGCGAATGTACGCGCTGGGTAGCATCGACCAGGCCCGCTACCGCGCCGCGCTGGCAGCCCCCGTGACCGCGCGTTATCACGCGCCTGCACCCGAGGTCAGTGCCCCCTACATCGCCGAAATGGTCCGCGCGCAGATGGTCAGCCGCTACGGGGATGACGCCTACACGCAAGGCTTTCGCGTGGTGACGACGGTCTCCGGCACGCTGCAGGCGGCGGCCAACGCTGCACTGCAGAACGGTTTGAAAACCTACGACAAGCGCCACGGCTATCGCGGCCCCGAAGGCCACCTCTCCGGCAGCCTGAGCCCGGCATGGCAGGAAAGGTTGAAAGGGTATCCGCAACTGGGCGGCCTGGAAGCTTTGGTGGTGACGAAGGTGTTCGCCGACCGCATCACCGTGCTCGACCAGGCCGGCCAGCAACACGACGTCGCCTGGCAGACGATGGCGTGGGCCCGCCCCTTCATCAACCACAGCGCACAGGGGCGCCAACCCGCACGGCCTGCAGACATCGTCAGGCCAGGCGATGTGATCCGCGTTGAGCGGGGAGGCTCCCAGCGCCTCTTCAGCCAGGTGCCCGACGCGCAAGGCGCGCTGGTATCGGTAGCGCCGGGCAATGGCGCGATCAAGGCCCTGGTCGGCGGCTTCGATTTCAACCAGAGCGGTTTCAACCGCGTGGTACAGGCCAAACGGCAACCGGGCTCAAGTTTCAAGCCCTTCATCTACTGTGCGGCGCTCGACAACGGCTATACGCCGGCGAGCATCGTCAACGACGCGCCCATCGTGCTGGGCGACGACTACGCGGGGCCAGCTTGGCGCCCGCAGAACGAAAACCGCACCTTCCTCGGCCCCATTCGCCTGCGCGAAGCGCTGTATCGCTCCAGGAACATGATCTCGATACGCCTGCTGCAAGCCATGGGCGTCGATTCGACCATCGCCTACATCACGCGTTTCGGTTTCGACGCCAATGACATGCCGCGCAACCTTTCCCTGGCCCTGGGCACGGCCTCCGTGACCCCCATGGCGGTGGTCGGCGGCTGGAGCGTGCTCGCCAACGGCGGCTACAAGGTCACGCCTTTTTTCATCGACCGGGTCGAAGACCGCACCGGCCGCATCGTCTTCAAGGCCGCCCCGCGTACCGCGCCCAGCGCCGACAACCCGGCACCCGAAGCAGTCGCTGAACAGGTCGTGGACAGCCGCACGACCTATCTGCTCACCAGCATGCTCCAGGATGTCATCAAGCGAGGTACCGGCCGCGCCGCGTCCGCCCTGCATCGCCCCGACATCGCGGGCAAGACGGGCACCACCAACGAAGCCAAGGACTCCTGGTTCACCGGCTACAACGGCAACTACGTGACGAGCGTCTGGGCAGGTTTCGATCAGCCGCAAAGCCTGGGGCGGCGCGAATGGGGCGTGACCATCGCCCTGCCCATCTGGATGGACTACATGCAGGCGGCACTTGCCGGAACAGCCCCCAACTCGCAGCCCATGCCCGACGGGGTCGTAACCCGGCTGATCAACACGGCGGACGGGACGGCGGCATCGGCGCAGGGGCCGCAGACGGCCATGGAAGTGTTCAAGGCCGAGAACGCGCCAGCGATGAGCACCACGCAGGGGGGTGACCCATCGCTGAACGCCACGCAGCAAACCCTGCAGGACCTGTTCTGATACAGGCCCAAAAGGGCCACGCGAAAGCGTTGGCCCTCTTCTGTCGCCTGCCGCTACCGTGCGCCGTCAGCGATCGAGGCAATGCCTGGGCGTCAGCACGGAGGGGGTGGCGTTCTCGCTGGAGAACACAAGGAACGCCAAGTGGGCCTCATAGCGATTGAGCACATCGTCCATGACCTGCTGCTTGGTCAGGCCCATCAAGTCATAACCACCAGACCCCGTCTGGGTGAACACCTCCAAACGGTAATAGACATCGATCTCGCGCGTCATGCGGCCACTGAACATGGGCACAGGCGCCTCGACAATGGCGACGTGGTAATGGAAGTCCCGAAAGCTGTCCATCGATACCCGCAGCATCGGTTCCTCGGCTCCGCGGGTATTGACCAGGCTTTCGCGGATGACGTCATAGCCCTGCTGGCGAAATTCAGCGACGACCTCGTCCAGCGCAGGGCCCACTGTTCGGTCAAGGAACTGGGTGACCTGGCGCAGCGTTGGGTACGCCCGCAGGTGCTCAAGCCGTTGCTTCCACGAGCGCTCCGGGACCTGCCCGCCGCCAGCCGCCATCGAGGGCCGGCGCAGCACACGCCCTTCACGTTCGGCACGTTCCATGCGCAATACCTTGTAGAAGGATGCCATCACCAGGTAAGCGATGATCGTCACCGGTAGCGCGAAGATCAGCGTTGCATACTCCATGGTCCTGACCCCGCCTGCGACCAGCATCGCCACCGTGAGCATGGCCGTGAGCAAGGCCCAGAAGATACGCAGCCAGCTCGGGCCGTCTTGGGCAGGGTCAGGAATCGTTGCAGAAAAGTTCGACATCACCATCGCCCCGGAGTTGGCGCTGGTGAGGTAGAACAGCAAGCCGGACAGCGTTGCCAGGCCAATCAGAAACATCGAGCCCGGGAACATCTGCAGCAGTGCGTACCAACCCTGCTCGGGGCTGTCCATCGCCAGCGTGGCGAACTCGGTGTTGCCTTCAAGCACCTGAAACAGTGCGCTGTTGCCGAACAGCGAGACAATGATGAAGTCGCAAAGCACTGGCGCAGTGACTGCCGCCAGGACGAATTCCCGCAAGGTGCGACCGCGCGAGATTCGCGCCAGGAACACGCCGACGAAGGGCCCCCAGGCCAGCCAGAAGGCCCAGAAAAACAACGTCCACCCCGCCATCCAGCCGGCCCCGTCGGGCTCGTAGGCAAACGTCTGGAATGTACGCGCGGGGAAGCTGACGAGAAACTGGCCGATGTTCGACACCAGTGCATTCAACAAGAACGCCGTCTGCCCTGTTATCAGGATGTACAGCATCATCGCCACGGCGCTCCAAAGGTTCAGCTCGGCGATCCAGCGGATGCCTCGGTCAACCCCGGAGGTGGTGGCGGCAATGGTCAGTGCTACAGCCCCCAGCACCAATGCGATCTGTAATGACAGGCCCTGTTCCAGGCCGAATAACAGCGAAAAACCAACGCTCAGCAGTACCACGCCGATACCCATCGACGTGGCGACGCCAAACACGGTGCCAACCAGCGCAATGATGCTGATGCCATCGCCCAAGGGGCCGCGCACGCGCTTGCCAAACAGCGGGTAGAGCGCGGCGCGAATCGACAGCGGCATGTCCCACCGATAGGCGAAGTAACCCATGGCCATACCCAGCAGGGCATACATTGCCCACCCGGCGATGCCATAGTGAAACATGGTCCAGACCACCGCATCCTGCATGGCCTGGGCAGTACCGCCTTCGCCGCTGGGCGGGTGCAAGTACTGCACGACCGGGCCTGTGACCGAATAGAACAGCATGTCGATGCCGACCCCTGCGGCGAACAGCATGGCGACCCAGGTCACCAGCTTGTACTGCGGCCGCGAGTGGTCGGGGCCGATGCGCACGTCCCCTTCTTTGGAAAACGCGACCCACAGCACGAAGCCGATGACCAGGGTCATCGTCAGCACGTAGTACCACCCCAGGTTCGTCGCAATCCAGTCGGTGGTGTGCTTCATCGTCGCGCGTGCTGCATCGGGCATGAGGATCGTGGCAATGGAAAACGCCAGGATCACCATTGACGAAATCAGCAGCACGCGCCAGTTGATGCGCGCCTCCCGATGTACGACCAGTTGGTCGTGACCTTTGCTGAGGTCACTGCGCGATACCGGAGGGTCGTCAGCGTCGCCTGGCCGCCCAGGGCGGCGAGGTGTGCCGCCGAATTTGCTGCGTTCGAGCGCTGGCATCGACTTCACGCAGGGGCCAGCAGTCGCTGGGGTGGTCGGATCATCACCGTTGCAGTGTTGATCCTTGGGAGGTACGAAGGGCATGAGCTTTCTCCTGTTGCGTACTTCATTCGACGCCGCCTGATCAGGCTTGCCTTACAGTCGGAGCGAATTCCATCCATTCGGTTGTTTCATGCACGCGCGCATGGGCGCGTTTGGGCAGCGGTCCCCAAAGCGGGCTCGCCCGGCGCCCGCACAAGTGCGTGGGCCAAGCGTGCAGACGCCGTGGAAAGCGCATTTGAAAGCGGGGCTCGAACTACCTTGGGGTAGCTCAGTTCCGCTGATGAAACGCCCAGCCAGGAAAGGGCCTGATAACGGCGACCACACCGATCGTGCGGGGCAGGATTGCCGGTTCTGGACACGGCTCCGTTGGCCGGGCGAGAGGCCGACAGCGCAGGGGTACCACGCGTGTCGGCGAGATGCACCGCGGTTCAAGCCCGCAGCGCCAATCAAGGGTTTCGAGTGAGCCTTGGCTCAACCGAGGGTGAAAGCCCTGGGCAGGGAGCATCGCCAGGGTTGGCGTCGTCGTTATTGCCGGACGACGCTTGGGGGGTGTTTGGGTGCAACCCGCGAATTGTAACGATACAGGCAGCCAAATAGAAGGTTCGCACACAGCTGTCGATCAGAAGCTGCGCAAATCGTTGTGGCCAGTCAGTGCCAATGACGCTACACGCACGCGCTCGCAAGACATTTGCTCGCCCAGGTTCAACAGCAAACTCAGTGTAAAGCAGCCGACAAAGCTGTTGCCGTTGTGTTTCCAGCGCGACAGTTGAGGGATGTTTGCTCTGCCAAACCCGCCCCTGAGCACCTGGCGCCTTATTTGCAGCAGCCTCGGTCTTCACAGGCGCAAAAAGGCCGTAACCCCATGACCCACTCAACCCCATTGCCAGGGCTGCTGATTCGCAAACCCGTCCCCGACGACGCGACCGCCATCGCCACCCTGCACATCCGCAGCTGGCAGAGCGCCTACCAGGGCCTGCTGTCAGCCAATTACCTGAACGCCCTGAGCACCACTGTCGAACGCCGCGTGGCGTTCCTGACCCAGGCCATCGCACAGAACACACCGTCAATACGGGTAGCGGAACTCGATGGCCAAACCGTGGGCTGGTGCTCCTTCGGCCCGAGCCGCGATGAGGGCGCCACTGCAGACATGGGTGAGCTCATGGCCATATACCTCGACCCAGCGGCCTGGGGGCAAGGCATTGGTGAAGCTTTATGGGCGCAGGTACGACAGGCGCTGAGCGCAGGCGGCTTCGAGCAGGTGAGCGCTTGGGTGCTTGATGGCAACGTGCGCGCCAAGCGCTTTTACCTCAGGCAGGGCTTCATCGCGCAGCAAGCGAGCCAGCGCGTGGTCGAAGAAGACGGCGAGCCACTTGCGTTGACGCGCTATGGCCTGAAGCTCGGCCTCCCCACGTAAAGACCCCTTAGCCGTTGAAGTGACGCCTGGTCACGCTCCGCCCTTGGCCTGCTGCTCCAGGTGCACCTGCAACGCCGGTTCAATCTGCAGCGCGCTGGCCAGCTCGTCGAGGTAGGCGCGCTCGGCGTCGCCCTGGTCATTCACCAACATCACGCTGGCCAGGTACATTTCCGCGGCCATGGCCGGGTCCTTGGCCGCCTGGGCCACTTCGGCCGCATCCAGTGGCTTGCCGACTTCGTCATCGAGCCACTGCTGCAGGTGCGGATCGTTGGTGTGGCGCTTGATCTCGGCGTAGATCACCTGCTCTTCCTGCTCGTCGATGCGCCCGTCAGCCTTGGCCGCGGCAATCAGCGCGCGCAAGATTGCATGGCTGTGGTCTTCAGCCTCGGGGCCGGACAATTGATCGACTGTCTGCAACGCCTGTTGCGGCGCTGTGGCCTGGCTGCGCTGCCAGCTCTGATAGGCCTGGAAGGCCATCATGCCCAACGATGCCAGGGCCGCATAATTGGTACCGCCCGAACGCCCCTGGGGGCTGCCGCCAGCGCTGCCACCGCCCAGCAGCCCGCCGAGCAGGCCGCCCAGGCCACCGCCGCCACCGCTGCTACTGCCGCCGCCGAGCAAACCGCCAAGCAAGCCGCCCAGACCGCCCAGGCCATCCTGCGCGGGCATGCCGCTGCGTTGCTGTTGCGCCTGCGAGCCTTGCCCGGCGCGCAGTAACTGTTCAAGCAGATCACTGGTGTTCATGGCACCGCCCCTCGGTCGCTCGTCGTGGCACAGACAAGCAACGATAGCCCCGTAAAGGCTATCCGCCATGACCGCCTGACCAGCGGGAAACCCGGCGCTCGCGGTCATGCTCGAGGTGTTCAGGCATAATCGGCCCCCCCACCCAGGACGCCACCTCATGAATCCCTACTTTCAAGAAGTCATTGACCTGCACGAACTGATCGAGGCGCTGTTCTGCCGAGGTGAGGCCCAGGTCCAAGCGATGGTCGAGCGGTTCCACCCGGAGTTCTCCATGGTCTCGCCTTCAGGTATGGAGGTGGGGCTGCAGCAGGTAGCAGCCCTGTTAGCCCAGCGCGCAGGCAGCCAGCCTGGATTGAGCATCGAGCTCAGCGAAATGCAGGCCTTGGCGCAGTGGCCGGACGGTGCCCTGGTTCGCTACCGGGAAACTCACCGGCTGTCTGGCCAGGAGGCAAAGACGCGGATCTCGACGGCGCTTTTCAGCCTGCAGGGCGAGCAGGTGCTATGGCGTCATCTGCATGAAACCTGGGCCGCGTGAGCGGCCTTCCCTGGCCTGATATGCCCGCAATAACTACATGACGAACACGATGCGTTCTGCACTGCTGCGCTGCCAGGCCGCTTCAACCTCGCTCAATGGCACGGCCAGTGCCTCGACCTTCATCCCCGCCGGTTTGATCGCCTTCAGCAACTGCCCCACCACCTTCACCAACCCTTCGTTGGACACACTGCCCAGGCCACTGCCGAGCATCTCCAGGCCCGTGCCGCGCAACACGCTGGGGTTCATCGGCAAGGTCGCCCCGGCAATCGCGCCGATGTTGACGAAGCGCACACGTGGTGCGGCCTCGCGGCTGGCGTGGCCGCCCAGGGCATCGAGGATGCACGCGGCCGGTTGCCCCCACAGGTAATCCAGCACGATATCGACGCCCGGCCCGCGGATTTCATCGCGCAAGGCAGCGGTCAGCTGCTCGGCGGGCTGGTCCAGGCAGATGAAGGCATCCGCGCCCAGTTCGCGCAGCTCTGCCTCCACCGCGCGGTTGCGCGCCGTCGCCACCACGCGCGACGCGCCCAGGTGCTTGGCCACCTGAATCGCCAGGCGCCCGGAGGCACCGGCGGCGCCGTTGATCAACACGCGCTCGCCGGGCTTGAACCCCGCCCGCTCCTGCAGCGCCGACCACGACGACATGCCCGGGTTGGCGATCGCCGCCGCCGTGATGTCATCGATGCCATCGGGTATGGCCACGCAGCAGCGCGCATCCACGGCCACGGTCTCGGCCATGGCGCCGATCGGCGCGCGGGGGAAGGCGAAGTACACGCGGGTGCCGTCCTCCAGCAGGCCGACACCATCGGCACCCGGCACCAACGGCAAGGTCTTGCCACTGCTGTAGTGCTTGCCGCTGGCCTGGGCCCGCACCAGCTGGCTGAGCGCCGCGGCGCGCACCCGCACCAGCACCTCGCCCGCTGCCGCTTGCGGCGCGTCGATATCGCCATAGCGCGGGGGTTGGTCGAAGGCGTGGACGATGGCTGCTTTCATAAGGGTCTCCTGATGGGTGATCGGGGGCGGGCCAGCAAAACGGTTTTCACCTGAAGCGCTGGGCCAAAGGCGGCATGTTACGCATATTCCACGTGTTGGCGCTGCTCTGAACGGTGTACTCGACAGAGGTGTACCACGTAGTACGACAGTATCTTTGAGCACAGGCTGCCCTGTTCAACGGGCTTTTCGCAGGGCAGCCTGACATGTGCCGGGCGCTACATCCGTGCAGCGAGGGGTTGAGCCGTGCGCGCAGCGCCGCCTGATTGCGCGATGCCCATGTCGCGCGCCAGCGCATCGAGCAATTGCGGCAATTGGTTCAGGTCGCCCACGGCGCCGTAGAGGTAGAAGTCCGGGCGCACCAACACGGCCTGCAGCCCGGCCTCGGCAAAGTGGCGGTGGTACTTGCCGGAGAGATCGCGGCAGGTGCCTGGGGCGCCGTCGAGGCTCAGGCGCACGCTTTTCACCTGCAGGTGATCGAGCACGGCCTGATGCGCCGGGCTCAAGCCCGCCAGCGGATCCTCACCGATGCTCAGCAAGTGGAAACCGCGACCGAACGCCTCGTCAAAGCGCTGCGGGCGCCCCTGGTGCTCGACCTGGCCATGCACACCCAATGAACCGGCCAGCCCCTTGGCGGCGCCAGTGAGCGGGTCCTTGAACACGGCGCCATCGACCAGGCCAGGGAATGGCGGCAACGGCGGCACCTGGCCGGCGAGAAACGCCGCATCACGCTCGGCGGCCTGTTGCGGGTCGGCCACGCAAACCACCTTGCCCATGGCCACCGAAGCATCGATCACCGCGCGGATCTGCGGTTTGCGCTCCAGGGTGTAGCTGTCGAGCAGGCACTCGTCGCACAGGCCCTTGAGGATCAGGTCCAGCCGCCAGGACAGGTTCCATGCATCACGAATCCCCGAGCACATCCCCTGCCCCATGAACGGCGGCATCAGGTGCGCGGCGTCGCCGGCCAGCAGCACGCGCCCGTGGCGCCAGGTTTCGGCGATGCGCGAGCGGAACTGGTAGACCGCATGGCGCACCAGCGTGGCGGTGTCCGGGGTCACCCAGGGCGACAGCAGTTCCCAGACCTTGGCCGTGCTCTGCAGGTCCTCCATGCTTTCGTGGGGCAGGCGCATGAATTCCCAACGGCGGTAACCTGGGCCACCGGGTACCATGGTGGTGGGCCGCGCCGGGTTGCACCACTGGCCGATGTCCGGCACATCCAGTTCAGCGCCCGGCTTGGGCTGCAGGTCGACTACCAGCCAGTCCTCCTGGAAGCCCAGGTCCTGCCAGCCGATGCCGCACTGGCGGCGGATCAGGCTGTTGGCGCCATCGGCACCGATCACGTAGCGGGCCCGCACCTGGCGCGCTTCGCCCGTTTGCGCCTCGCCTTCACTGGGGGTGCGCTGCAGGCGCAGTTCGCAGCCTTGGGCGTCCTGGCTCAAGCTGAGCATTTCCCAGCCTTGATGCACCTCGACGTTGCCGATGGCCTTGGCGCTGCGATCGAGAATGGCCTCCAGGCCCGGCTGGTTGAACAGGTAGCCGAACGGCCCGTCACTGATCGACTCGGCCGACCAGTCGATTTCCACCAGCACCTTCCAGTCGGCGTTGAACCACTGGTAGCAGGCGGAGGGCTGGGAAATCTGCTGCAGTTCGTCCTCCAGCCCCATCATGCGAAAGACCCGGCGGATCTCGTGGTCGTGGAACACTGCGCGCGGCAGCGGGTAAAGGGACTGCCAGCGCTCGTACACCGCAACGCTGTAGCCCATGCGCCCAAGGAGGATGGCGAGGGTCTGCCCGACAGGGCCGTAACCGACGATGGCTACGTCATGGATCTTGTTTTCGTTCATCTGTGCTGACCTGAAACCTGTGGGTTTTAGGCAAGCCGCTGCCCGCCTGCCTGGATGCCAGGAAGGTGCCGGGCCATGCGCGGCCTGCGTCGCTTGGGCGTTAGGCCTTGACGGGCGGGTAGTCCGTCTCGGTATTGAGGACGAAGTACTCGGGGACATTCGGGCCCCACAGGTACAACGAGTTCTCAGGCGGGAAGTCGCCTGCCGGCCACTGGCTGCCAGCGTCGATGAAGTCCATGTCGGCCGAGTATTCGCAGAACGACCCCCACGGGTCGCGGATGTAGTGGAAGTAGTTCGAGCCCAGGCAATGCCGCCCGGTGCCCCAGCCTTCCCGGTAGCCGGCATGGGCCATCTGCTCGGCGCCGTTGCCCACCGCATCGACGCTGTCGACTTCCCAGGCGGCGTGGTGGAAGCCCTTGGCGCTGCTCTTGCAGAACGCCACCAGGTGGTGGTCGCAACCGTGTGGCGCATGGGTGAAGGCGATGATGTCCTGGGAATGGTCGGACAAGCGCAAGCCCAATGCGCGGCCATAAAAGTCCACGGCGCGGGAAACATCTGGGCTGAACAGCAGTACATGAGACAGGCGCCGCGGGCGTACCTGCGCCACCGCGTCACGCGTAGTGGCACCGCGCACAGCGGCTTTTGCGACAGGCAGCGGGTGCTTGCGGTCGGGCATGTGCTTGGCGCCCACCTTTACCTGCAGCAAGTTGCCGTCCGGGTCGCGAAACCAGAAGCCCTCGCCGTCACCGGCTTCGAAGCGGGCGCCCGCGGCTTCGACCTGCTCGCGAAGCGCGGCATGGTCGTCGGCAAAGCAACTCAGGCTCAGGTAGGCCAGGCACTTGTGCTGGCCCGGCAGTACCCGCGCCCAGCGGTGGCCGTCGGCAGCCGCCAGGTCCAGCCCATCAGGGTGTTCGCCGACTTGCAGGCCGAAACTGGCGAAAAAGGACCTGGCGTCGGCCAGCGACGGCACGTACAGCGCGTAATGATCGATCGAATGCACACCACGGGGCGTGATAGTCATGATCGCCTCCAGTTCTTGTTCTTCGTCGAAGCCTCGGAGCGGGAGGCTTCGATCTGGCCGGGAATGCCCGGAATCAATCAGGCTTCGTCGACGACTGGGTTGACCAGGCTGCCGATACCTTCGATGGACACTTCGACGATATCCCCGGCCTTGAGGTAGACCTTCGGGTCCATGCCAAAGCCCACGCCTGCCGGTGTACCGCTGACGATCACATCGCCCGCTTCCAGGGTTACCGCCTGGCTGAGGGTGGAGATGATGGTGGCGACGTCGAACAGCATGTCCTCGGTGTTGGCCGACTGCACCAGCTTGCCGTTGACCCGGGTCTGCAGCAGCAGGCCCTTGCCACCCGCCGGCAGCTCATCGGCGGTCACCAGGTCCGGGCCGAACGCGCCGGTGTCATCGAAGTTCTTGCCCACGGTCCACTGCGGCGACTTGAACTGGTACTCGCGCACCGAGCCTTCGTTGAACAGCGCGTAGCCGGCCACGTGCTGCAGCGCCTGCGCCTTGCTGATATGCCGCCCGCCGCTCTTGAGCACCACGGCCATTTCGCCTTCGTAGTCCAGGGTGTCGGAGATGCGCGGGCGCACCAGCGGCTGGTTGTGGCCGATCAGGCTGGAATTGAAGCGCGGGAACAGGGTCGGGTAGTCGGGCTGCGCGTAGGGCGATTCTTTGGTGTGGTCGGCGTAGTTCAGGCCCACGCAGATGATCTTGCCGGGGCGGCTCATCAACGGCAGGTAGTCCTGTTCGCCGATCTCGACCCGCTCACCCTGGGCATCGGCGCCGTAGGTTTGAAGGTCGACACCCCGTGCCAGCAACGACTCCAGCGACTCCTCGCCAAGCACCCGGACACCTTCGGCAGTGCGAACGCCCAGCACCGGGCGGCCTTGAAGAGAGAAACGAACGTAACGCATGGAGCATACCTCTTGTTGTGGTTTGACGGCCGCCAGGCAGTGCGGCATGGCCCTTAAGCTAATCCGAGGAAAATATGCCGTCAACGATAAAATATATTTTTTACGAATTATCGATAAACCACCCACCTGTGTATCATTTGCCCATCCGCCACTGCCGGTGATACCGCACATGAACCACGCCGAACGCTGGGCCGCACAGCCCGCAGCCTCGGAAAAACGCACCATGGCCTCGCAACTGGAGGCGCGGGTACGCGAAGACATCATCAATGGCCGCCTGGCGCCGGGCAGCCGCTTGCGCCTCAAGGAACTGGCCGAGCACTACGACGCCGGGGTCATCCCCTTGCGCGAAGCATTGTCGCGCCTGGCCACCAGCGGTTTCGTCGCCTCCGAGGATCAGAAAGGCTTCAGCGTCGGGCGCATCTCGGCCGACGAAATCCGCGACATCACCCAGACCCGCCTGCTCATCGAGTGCCAGGCGCTGGCCGAGTCGATCCGCCAGGGTGACCTGGAGTGGGAAAGCCAGCTGATCGCGGCCCATCACCGCCTCGACCGCCTGCCAGTGGTCGAAGGCCCGCAGCGGCAGATGAAGCCTGAGTGGGAAAAAGCCCATGAAGCCTTCCACCAGGCCCTGATCGCCAACTGCCGCTCACCCTGGCTGCTGCGCCTGTCGCACATGCTGCGCGACCAGACCGCACGCTACCGGATGCTCTCGGTGCACTACAGCAGCGCCGCCGAGCGCGACGTGCCGGGTGAACACCGCGCACTGCTCGACGCTGCCCTGGCTCGCGATGTCGACAAGGCCTGCGCCCTGCTCGCCGAGCATTACCAGGCCACCACCCGCAGCGTGCTTAGCCACCAGGCTCTGCAAGGCTGAGCGCGGCAGCGCGGGTCACTCGCCGCCGGCCACCTGGGCAATCGCCGCCTTGCATTCGACCAGCGCGTTGATCAGCTGCTCGGAGCGCCTGGCGAACCGCGCCGTGGGGGCCACGATGGCCACCGCATGCGGGCCCATGAACGTCGGGATCAGGATGCAGCAGGCACTGATTCCACTGGTGTGTTCCTCGTTGTCGATGGCAATCCCGGTTCGCCGAATGGTGGCAAGCTCGGCCAGTAACTGATCCAGATCGAGGGTGGTGTCAGTCAGCCTGGCGAGCGGCTCGGGGAAAAGGTCGCGCACCTGCTGGTCGCTCAGGGTCGAGAGCAGCGCCTTGCCATCGGCGGTCGCGTGCATCTGCATCGACTGCCCCATGGGGAACACCACCCGCAGCTCGCGCTCGGCGATCACCCGGTCGATCACGGCGATCTGGTTACCACTGATGCAGGACAAGGTCACGCTTTCCTGCACCTCGTTGCACAGCGTCTCCAGCGAACGACGGGCGATCGAGATGATGTCCCGGTGGCTCTGGTGGATCAGCTGCGCCAAGGCCGGCCCCAGGCGAAAGCCATTGCCCGGGCGGGCCGCCTCCACCAGCGCCTCGTCTTCCAGCGCGGCGACGATGCGCTGCACGGTGGAGCGCGCCAGGCCTACCTCCTGGGCGATCGCCGCCAGCGACAGCCCCTTGGGGTTGGCCCCCAGCGTGCGCATGATGGCGCTGGCCCGGGCGATGACCTGGATGCCGCCTGCCCTGCCCTCGCCGTCTTTGTCGATCTCGTCACTCATAAACCTTCCCATCTCGGGCCGCAGCCCTGCGCGTTCTTCAATGGCGGCGATTCTACATCGCCCGCCAAGCGGCTGGCGTTTGGCTTTCTGTCTTGCTCAACCCTGATGCACCGCATTATGATACATCGCACCGCATTGTGGTTATTTGTTTTTGACGGCCGTCACCCGACGGTCGCGTGCAAGCTGTGAGGAAGTAGCGTTGAACATCAGACGTCGACAACTTTTCGGGGCGCTGCCCTTGGCCGTGCTGGCCTTGTCCGCGTGCCAGCAACAGGAAGCTGCGGCCCCGGCCACACCACCCGAGGTGGGCTACGTGACCTTGAAGGCCCAACCGTTGCTGCTGAGCAGCGATCTGCCCGGGCGCACCTCGGCATTTCGCGTCGCCGAGGTGCGCCCGCAGGTCAGCGGGATCATCCAGAAGCGCTTGTTTGCCGAAGGTGCGGTGGTGAAAAAGGGCCAGCAGCTCTACCAGATCGACCCGGCGACCTACCAGGCGGCCGTGGACAAGGCGCAAGCCACCCTGAACACCACCCGCAACCTGGCGCAGCGTTACCAGCACCTGGTCGAAAGCCGCGCGATCAGCCGCCAGCAGTACGACGATGCGCAAGCTGCAGCAGAGCAGGCGCGGGCCGACCTGCGCATGGCGCAGATCAACCTCGAATACACCAAGGTGCTGGCGCCCATCGAGGGGCGGATCAGCCGCTCGGCCGTCACCGAAGGCGCCTTGGTCAACCAGAACCAGCCTGAGGCGCTGGCCGCCATCCATCAGCTCGACCCCATCTATGTCGACGTGACCCAGGCCTCGGTCGACCTGCTGCGCCTGCGCGGTGAAATGGCACGCGGCGAACTCACCCTGGCAGGCCCCGAACAAGCCAAGGTCGAGCTAAAGCTCGAAGACGGTTCGACCTACGCCCACCCCGGCGCCATGAAATTCTCCGAAGTGACGGTCGACCCCAGCACCGGCGCCGTGACCCTGCGGGCGGCGTTCCCCAACCCGGACAACCTCCTGCTGCCCGGGATGTTCGTGCATGCCACCCTGGCCGAAGGGGTGCGCGATAACGCGGTGCTGGTGCCGCAACAGGGCATTGCCCGCGACCTCAAGGGCCAGGCCACTGCCCTGGTGCTGGACGAAGGCGACAAGGCCCGGCTGCGCGAGGTGAAACTGCTGCGCAGCCTGGGCAATGCCTGGCTGGTGGAGGCCGGCCTGCAGGCCGGGGACCGGGTCATTACCGAAGGCGTGCAACGCGTCAAGGATGGCAGCCCGGTCACTGCGGTCGCCGCGCGCAACGTCCACCCCAACCCGGCGATGGCCAGCGCTGCCCAATAGCGCCAGCGGCTTTCGTAGCGAAGGAAACTCACTCCATGTCTAACTTCTTCATCAACAGGCCGATCTTTGCCTGGGTGATCGCGATCGTGCTGATGCTGGCGGGCGGGCTGTCGATCCTCAAGCTCCCGGTCAACCAGTACCCCAACATCGCCGCCCCGGCGATCATCGTCACGGTCACCTACCCCGGCGCCTCGGCGCAAACCGTGCAGGACACCGTGGTGCAGGTCATCGAGCAGCAGCTCAACAACCTCGACGGGCTGCGCTACATCACCTCCGAGAGCAACAGCGATGGCAGCCTGAGCATCATCGTCACCTTCGACCAGGGCACCGATGCCGACATCGCCCAGGTGCAGGTGCAGAACAAGCTCCAGCTGGCCACGCCGCTGCTGCCCCAGGAGGTTCAGCAGCAGGGCCTGCGGGTGGCCAAGTACCAGGTCAACTTCATGTTGATCGTGGGCCTGTACAGCGAAGACGGCGCGATGGACGACTTCGACATCGGCAACTTCATCGTCTCCAACCTCAAAGACCCGATCACCCGCACCAAGGGGGTCGGCGACTACCTGATGCTGGGCGCCCAGTACGCCATGCGCATCTGGGTCGACCCGGAAAAACTGCTGAGCTACCAGCTCACGCCACAAGATGTGATCAGTGCGGTGCAGTCGGAAAACGTGCAGGTTTCCTCGGGCTCGCTCGGCGGCCTGCCGACGCACCAGGGCGTGCAGCTCAACGCCACGATCCTGGGTACCTCGCGGATGCAGAACGCCGAGCAGTTCCGGGAGATCCTGCTGAAGGTCAACCCGGACGGTTCGCAAGTGCGTGTGAAAGACGTGGCGCAGGTTGGCCTGGGCGCGGAAAACTTCTCCATCTCCGGCACCTACAACGGCAAACCGGCTGCGGCCATCGCGCTGCGCCTGGCGACCGGGGCCAACCTGCTGGAAACCGTCAAGGCCGTGCGCCAGACCGTTGCCGACTTCGAGCCCAACCTGCCCAAGGGCCTCAAGGTGGTGTTCCCGTATGACACCTCGCCGGTGGTTTCCGCCTCCATCCACGAGGTGGTGAAGACGCTGTTCGAAGGGATCGTGCTGGTGTTCCTGGTGATGTACCTGTTCATGCAGAACCTGCGCGCCACGCTGATCCCGACCCTGGCCGTGCCGGTGGTCCTTCTGGGCACCTTCGGCGTGCTGGCGGCGTTCGGCTTCACCATCAATACCTTGACCATGTTCGGCATGGTGCTGGCAATCGGCTTGCTGGTCGACGACGCCATCGTGGTGGTGGAGAACGTCGAGCGGGTAATGGTCGAGAAAGGTCTGTCGCCCAAGGAAGCCACACGGCAATCGATGGGCGAGATCCAGGGCGCACTGGTCGGCATCGCCATGGTGTTGTCGGCGGTGTTCGTGCCCATGGCCTTTTTCGGTGGCGCCACCGGAATCATCTATCGCCAGTTCTCGATCACCATCGTCTCGGCGATGGCGCTGTCGGTGGTGGTGGCGCTGATCTTCACGCCGGCCTTGTGCGCGACCATCCTCAAGCCGGCCGACCCTGAGCACCTGCACAAGCGCGGCTTCTTCGGCTGGTTCAACCGGATGTTCGAGCGCAACGCGGACCGCTACCAGGCTGGGGTAGCCGGCATCCTCAAGCGCAAGGGCGTGTTCCTGGTGTTCTACCTGTGCGTGGTGGGCGCCGTGGTGCTGCTGTTCGCACGCATTCCCACCGCGTTTCTCCCCGATGAAGACCAGGGCACCATGGTGGTCCAGGTGCAGATGCCGGCCAACGCCAGTGCCGAACGCAACCAGGCCGTGCTCGACGAAATGCGCGATTACCTGCTCCAGGACGAAGCCCAAGTGGTCGAATCGGCCTATACCGTCAACGGCTTCAACTTCGCCGGCCGTGGCCAGAACTCGGGCATGCTGTTCATTGGCTTGAAGCCCTGGGAGGAGCGTGGCGGCGACGACACCTCGATCTTCTCGTTGGCCAAGCGCATCCAGGCGCGCGCGGCGCAGGTCAAGGACGGCAACGTGATTGCCATCGTCCCGCCGGCGATCCTGGAGCTGGGCAATGCCAAGGGCTTCGATCTGTACCTGCAAGACCGCACCGGCCTTGGCCACGCGCGCTTGATGGAGGCGCGCGACCAGTTCCTGGCGCTCGCGGCGAACGACCCGCGCCTGATGAACGTGCGGCCCAACGGCCTGAATGACGAACCCCAGTATCAGGTGAAGATCGACAACGAGAAGGCCCGCGCGCTGCAGGTCAGCATCAGCGATATCAACCAGACGATGAGCAGTGCCTGGGGGTCGGCCTACGTCAACGACTTCGTCGACCGCGGGCGGGTCAAGAAGGTGTATGTGCAAGGCGAGATCGCGTCGCGCATCTCACCGGAAGACTTCGACAAGTGGTACGTGCGCAATGCCAACGGCGAAATGGTCAAGTTCTCTTCCTTCGCCAGCGGCTACTGGACCTATGGTTCGCCCAAGCTCGAGCGCTACAACGGCGTGCCCGGCGTACAGATCCAGGGCGAACCGGCCTTGGGCTACAGCTCGGGGGATGCGATGGATGCGGTCGAGGAAATCGAACGCCAGCTGCCTGCGGGCATCGGTTTGCAGTTCACCGGCATCTCGTATGAAGAGCGCCTGTCGGGCTCGCAGTCCGGGTCGCTGTATGCGCTGTCGATCCTGATCGTGTTCCTGTGCCTGGCGGCGTTGTATGAAAGCTGGTCGGTGCCGGTCGCGGTGATGATGGTGGTACCGCTGGGCGTGATTGGCGCAGTGATCGCGACACTGGCCCGGGGGCTGTCCAACGACGTGTTCTTCCAGGTCGGCCTGCTGACCACCGTGGGCCTGTCGGCGAAGAACGCCATCCTGATCGTCGAGTTCGCCAAGGCGCTGCACGAAGAGCACGGCAAGCCACTGATGGAGGCTGCCGTGGAAGCTGCGCGCCTGCGCCTGCGGCCGATCATCATGACCTCGCTGGCGTTCATGCTGGGCGTGCTGCCCCTGGCCATCTCCAACGGTGCCGGCTCCGGCAGCCAGCACTCCATTGGTACCGGCGTGATCGGCGGCATGGTCACAGCAACTTTCCTGGCGGTGTTCTTCGTGCCGATGTTCTACGTGCTGATCATCCAGCTGTTCACCCGCAAGCGCGCCAAAGCCACCCGCTCGGCCGCCTCCAGCGAGGCCCAGGTATGAAGATGAAACGACTCCAAGCTGCAGTCGCCGTTGCCCTGCTGAGCGTCAGCGGTTGCTCGCTCATGCCCGACTACCAACGGCCAGCCGCACCGGTTGCCGCGACCTACAGCGTGCCTTCCAACGAAGACGGCGCCATCGTCACCTGGCAGCAGTTCTTCCACAGCCCCGAGCTGCAGGCGCTGGTCGGGCAAGCGCTGGAGAATAACCGCGACTATCGCGTGGCGGCCCTGAACATCGAAAGGGCCCAGGCGCTGTACCGCATCCAGCGCGCCGACCTGCTGCCTTCGATCACGGCCTCGGGCGCCGGCACCAGCCAACGCGTCCCCCAGGACCTGAGCCCCCACGGCCAGACCGAAACCACGCATACCTATAGCGCCGGGCTCGGCTTCACCGCCTATGAGCTGGACTTTTTCGGCCGTGTGCGCAGCTTGAACCAGCAGGCCCTGGAAACCTACTTCGCCACCCTGGAGGCCAGGCGCAGCGCCAAGCTGGCACTGATTGCCGAGGTGGCGTCGGCCTACTACCAACTGCAGGCAGACCAGCAGCTGCTGGCCATCGCGCAACAGACCCTGGCCAGCCAACGCGAAAGCTACAACCTGGTCTTGAGCAGCTATGACCATGAAGTGGCCACCGAACTGGACCTGAGCCAGGCGCAAAGCACGGTGAGAGCCGCCGAATCGGCCAAGGCGCGCTACCAGCGCCTGGTCGAACAGGACAAGAACGCCCTGATGCTGCTGGTTGGCAAGCCGCTGCCGGACAGCGCATTCACAGCCATCGCACTGGACAGCGTGAAGCTGCAGGAAGACCTGCCAGCCGGCATGCCGTCGCAACTGCTGACGGCGCGCCCTGACATCCTGGCGGCCGAACACCAGCTCAAGGCTGCCAATGCCAACATCGGCGCTGCCCGGGCGGCGTTCTTCCCAAGTATCGCCCTCACCGCCTCGGCAGGCTCGGCCAGTGCGCAACTGGGCGACCTGTTCGCCGGTGGCCAAGGGACCTGGTCGTTCGTGCCGTCCATCAACGTGCCGATCTTCAACCATGGGCGCAACCAGGCCAACCTCGAGGTCGCCAAGGTGCAGGCCTCAATCGAGGTTGCCAACTACCAGAAGGCTATCCAGACAGCGTTTCGCGAGGTGTCCGACGGGCTGGTGGCGAAGGCCTACCTGGACGAGCAGCTGCTTGCCGAGAACCTGCGCGTGCAAGCCAACCGCAAGAGCTACGGCCTGGCGAACAGCCGTTATCGCGAAGGCGTAGATACCTTTCTCAACACCCTGGACGCACAGCGCAACCTGTTCAGTGCCGAGCAGGACCTGGTCGCACTCAAGCTGGCCCGGATCAACAACCTGATTGCGCTCTACAAGGCACTTGGCGGTGGCGAGGCAGAGGTACCCGCAAGCTTCTGAGGCCTCCCGCCCCTACCCGCTCCTCCCTTTGGGCTCGGTTGTCGAACGAGCCCTTTTTTGTGCCTGTGTCACTCGGCAAACGTCGCACAAGCACAAGCCCCTCACACCTGAACCAGCCCTCGCTGCGCGCGCAACAGCAGGCACTGCATCAACCCGCCGCCGACGATGGCGAACGCCGCCAGCAGGTAGATCACCTGCTCCCCCGAATACGGCAGCAGCCCCGCCACCAGCGCCGGCGCCACGGCAGCAGCGGACACCTGGACGAAGCCGATGGCCGGGGCCAGGCGTTTGCTTGGGTCATGGGTGGCGACGGTGGCCATGTAGTAGGTGAGCGCCAGCGTCCAGCCAACGTTCATCACGAACACCGCCACCGCCAGCTCCCCGGCCTGGTGCACGCCACGGGCCAGCATGGCCAGCGAACAGAGCACGGCCAGCGAACCCAGGGCGATCATCAGGTTGCTCGACAGGCGCTGGCCGAACAGGCTGGGCAACGCCGAGCCCGGCAGGCCGCCGAGCAAGCCCAAACCCAAGGCCCAGCCGACATCTACCGGGGCAACGCCGCCCTCGACCGCCAGGTTTTCCAGAAAGCCCCACACCGAGTAGATGCCCATCTGCAGGCACAGCATGCCGACCAGCGCGTACAACCCCACCTTGCCGCTGCCCGGGGCGTGCTGAATGACCTGCTCCGTGACGAGCGGGCACACCGCACGCACATCCGGCAGCCAATGGCAGATCAGCACGATCACCGCAAACCACGCCGCCAGCGCGGTGATCGCCATGCTCAGGCCATAGCGCTCGGAAATCACCGGCAACACCGAGGCGAACGCCGCAAACAGCAAGGTCTGCAGAAACAGCATCGCGCCATAGGAGCGTGCCTGCTGCGGCAGCCGGCCCAGGGCGGTCAGCGCGCTGCTGTACAACAAGCCTCCACCGATGCCCGCCACCAGCCGGCAGGCCAGCAGGCCGGCGAAGCCCTCCGCCTGCACGCAGCTCAGGTTGGCGGCCAGGCCCAGCAAGGCACCGCCCAGGGTCAACAGGCGGGTGCCGACGCGGCGTTCGGCCGCCGGGCTGAACAGCGTGCCGACGATGACGCCGGCCATTTCCATCGACAGCACCCAGCCCTGCTGCTCCAGCGGCAGGTCGAACTTGCGCGCGAGCATGCCGAGAAACACCGGGCCGACGCCGACGATCATGGTCGAGGCGATGGCGATATAGATGAACAGAGTGCGGGTCACAAGACCTGTGCGTGCTTTCATGGGGGCGTGTTCCAGGCAACGCGGCCCGCAGGGGGCCGCGGCGGGGTCAGAGGGCGTTGTGGACGATGCGGCCGTTCATCATGGTCAGCGCCACTTCGGTCTTGCCGATGTCGTGCTTGTTCAGCTCGAACAGGTCACGCTCGAGGATGATCACATCGGCGCGCTTGCCTTCGGTCAGCGAGCCGATCTCGTGCTCCAGGCGCAGCTGGTAGGCACCGTGCAGGGTGTAGGCGGCGATCAGCTGCGGGATGCTGAGCTTTTCATTAATGTCCGGCATCACCGGCGCGTCGGGCTCGCCGGCCAGCTGGCGGGTGTGGCCGGACTCGATGTGCTCCACCGGGCGGTGCTGGCAACGGCACTGGCAGGCCAGGCCGTCCATGCCGATGGACACGGTCACGCCCTGGTCGACGAAGCTGCGGAACTTGTACATCGAGCGCCAGCGCGCATCGCCATAGGAGCGGCGGATGGCTTCGGAGTAGGCGTCGACCACGCCCCACTGCAGCTGGGTGTTGGCCAGCGCACCGACCTGGCGGAACCGCGGGATGTCGTCGGGGTGGGTGAGGAAGGCGTGGGTGATCACGTGGCGGCGGTCGCGCGGCGGGTTGGCTTCATTGGTGCGCCCGATCACGTCCAGCGCCAGGCGCACGGCAGCATCGCCCACGGCATGGATCATCACGTCGATGCCATGGCGGTCGGCCTCGCGCACGTTGCGCTCGAACACCTCTGCCGGCATCACCGTGGCGCCGCAGCTGTCGGGCTTGTCGCAGTAGGGTTCGAGCAGGTAGGCGGTGTGGTTCATCTCGGTGCCGTCGAGCATCATCTTCAGCGCCTGGGCGCGCACCAGCGGCGACTGGTAGCGTTCGCGCATGCTGCGCAGGATGGCCACCGGGTCGTCCTCTTCGCCCAGCGAGATGTAGCTGCCGACCACCCGCAGCTTCAGGCGGTCTTCGCGTTCGAGCTGCTGCAGGGTTTCGTAGAGCAGGTCCTGGTCGCCGCTGGGGTCGAGGAAGCCTGCGTCGAATACCGTGGTGATGCCCGCTGCCACCAGCTTCTCCTGCCACACGGCAATCGAGCGCAGGTACAGGTCGATGCCGGTGGGCAGGTAGCCGGCGTCGCTGATGCGCTTCATCAGCAGGAAGTAGGCGGCGCCATCGACCACCACGCCGGTGGGCTCGCCTGTGACCGGGTCTTTCTCGAACCAGCTGGCGCCCTCTTCCACCGGCGGCGTGTCGCGGTCGATGCCGGCGATTTCCAGGGCTTTGGAGTTGACCCACATGGTGTGGTAGTCGGTGGCCATCAGGCACACCGGCTTGTCCGGGCAGATGGCGTCGAGGGTTTCCCGGCGCAGCAGGTGCGGCGGCACCAGGGCCTGGATCCAGCCCATGCCGGTGATGGCTTTTTCGTCGGGGTGCTCGTCGACGTAGCGCTTGAGCAGCGCCAGCATCTGCTCGGGGTCTTCATGGTTGATGAAGGCCTGGAAGGCGAAGGCGGTGGTGCTGAAATGCCAGTGGGACTCGACGAACCCCGGCAGCACCAGCTTGCCGCCGGCGTCGATGCGCTGGGTGTGCGGGCCGGCGAAGGCCTGCACCGAGGCGTTGTCGCCCACGTGGACGATGCGCTCGCCACGCACCGCCAGGGCCTGGGCCCAGGGTTTGTGGGCATCGACGGTGTAGATGCGGGCGTTGTGGATCAGGTAATCGGCAGGCAAGGTCATGGTCGTTCTCGTTAGCGGTCAGTAGCGGTAGGTCAGGTACATTTCCAGGGCGCGGAAAGTGTCGTCACCGAACACCTGGCGCGCCGCGGCCATGGGCTTGACCCAGTTGCAGGACACCGAGGCGTACAGGCGCTCGGTGGGCGCCCAGTCCAGGTACAGGGTGTTTTCGTCGGCGAAGCGCCGCTGGTCGACGGCGATGCCCTGGTAGTTGGGTTGGTCGAGGGAGAAGCGGTAGTGGATCGCGCCCAGCGCCAGGGTCGGCGTCAGGCTCAGGCGGGCGCTGTACTGGTCGACGCGTTCGTTGGAGTTGAACAGCAGGTAGTTGCCGACGATGTCGCCCACCAGCCACGTGCTCCAGCCGCTGAAGCCCTTGGCCAGCGGGTCCCAGCCTTGCTGTTGGTTGTCGCCGGGGTCGCGGTCGCCCGAGAAGCGGGCGTGCCGCCAACCCAGCTGCGGGGCCAGCGGCAGCGCGCTGAAGCGGTAGTTGGCCTGGGCGTAGCCCGCACTGGCGTGGTACTGCACGGCGTCGCCATGGCCACGTTGCAGGGCGTATTCGGCGTCCAGGGTGAGGTCGGCCAGGCCTGGCAGGTGAACGTCCAGTGCGCGCAGGTTGTAGACGCGCATGCCCTCGCGAGGGGCGTCGAAGCTGCGGCCGTGGCCGGTGGATTGCACGGCCATGGCCAGCGCGCCGAGGGTCGCGCTGTCGGCCACGCGCCAGTCGAGGTTGGCGCCTTGCAGGCGGTAGTCGCCCTGCAAGCGGTCGCTGGCCGCCAGGCTGAAAGCCTGGGCGCTGAAGCTGTCGTGCTGGTAGCTCAGCAGCGCGCCGTCGTGAAAGGCGCTGCGCGGGCCGAGCCAGTAATCGCCCTCGCCGAACAAATCGAGGTTGCCGTCCATCACGATGAAACCGCTGCCGACCTGATAGTCCTGGTTGCCCAGGCGCAGCCCCCAGTCGCCCTGGCGAACGCCGACGAACGCCTGCTCGACCGCCACCTGGCCGTCACCGCTGCGGGTGTAGCCAGCGGCATCGCCGTCGCCAAAGGTATGCGTGGCCACCAGGGACAGGCCGGTCTCCAGCAGGCGCTGCTCATTCAGGGCGTACTGCAGGGCGACGCCGGGCTTGAGGTAGAGCTCTTGCCAGGTTGCCTCCTGGCCCCGTGGCTGGCCGCTGCGTTGGTCGCTGTGGCCGGCACCGAAATTGATGCCATGGGTGGCAATGCTCGCCGCCCCTGCGGCAACGCTTGCCTGGCCCTGAGCCTGGCCGAGGGTGAAGCGGTAGTCGGCCAGGGCGCACGGTGCCAACAGGCTGCCGAGCACCAAGGTGCCGAGGAAGTGACGCATGGTGACGCTCCTGTAAGAGTTTTTTTTGTGTACAGGGCAGTTCGAAAAATGCAGCAAGGGGCCGGTCTGCGCCGGCCGAGGCAAATCTTTATTCGATAAAATGTTTTAGTCAATAAAATTTTATTGCGACACAAGAAAGCGGGTATGCTCTGCGCAGAACACGCACAAGGCACAGGCAGACCATGAGTGGATTGCGGGAACAACAGAAAGCGGCGCGGCGCCAGGCCATCGGGGAAGCGGCGGTGGCGCTGTTCGCCCGCCAGGGCTACCAGGCCACCACCATCGAGCAGATCGCCAAGGCTGCCGGGGTGTCGGCGCCCACCGTGTTCGCCTACTTCACCAGCAAGCAGGCCATCGTGCTGGAGACGCTACGCGAGTCGGACGCCCGCGCGATGGTCGCCACCCGCCAGCGCATCGGCCGCCTGGACGACCCCGCCGAGGCCTTGTGCCAGTTGGAGCGGCAAGTGGTGGAACATGCCTTTGGCATGTTGCCGGCGGCGCTGTGGCGCGAGCTGCTGCCGCAGATCATCGGCCAGTCAGGCGAAGGCCTGCCGGCGGCGTATCGCAAGGTCAATGCCGTGCTGGTGCAGGAGATTGCCCGGGTGCTGAGCGACTTCAAGCAGCGTGGGCTGTTGCGTGCAGACCTGGATGTGGACTACGTGGCGTTTCTGATCAACGACTACGGCCACCTGCAGTTCCTGCGCCTGGCCAGCCAGGATGAGCCGGACTTTGCCGGGCATGCCCTGCAGGTGCGGCAGATGATCGAGTTGCTGTTGCGTGGGATGGTGGCGCGCTGACTGCGTCGCTTAGCGCTGCTTGGCGTTCTTCTTGGCGATGGCCTTCATGCGCGTGGCCGCGCGCTGCACGGTGGCCATCTTCTCCGGGCGTTTCATGCCACGCCATTTGCGGATTTCCTCGCGCGTGCGGCCACAGCTCACGCACAGCTCGCTGTTGAGCTGGCAGAGGGAAACGCAGGGGTTGTCGATGTCTTTGGCCATGGGCTGCTCCGGTGCGGGGCGCGGATCATAACGCAGCGCCTGCGATCACGCCGCTGACTTTGCGAATGCAGACGTCGCAGTGCATGGCACCGGCTTCGCCGGTGATCGCTGGCAAGCCA